>JAABTV010000073.1 GCA_011389685.1 Paracoccaceae bacterium | reverse complement strand
CTTCGACGCTTGAGTATCTCAAACCGCATGGACCGGGCCGGATACACAGAGTTCATGACACTCCCCCCGATCGTAACCATTGCCTGCGATATCCCGGATGACCTGCCGTCACGGGGATAACGCGATGAACCTCTATACCTGCTCCATCGACCTTGCCAATGATGCCAAGGCGCTGGCCTTTGCCCATGCCGTGTCCGAATGGATGGGTTTCCTGCAATCCGAAGGCGTCATCGGCAACTGGCGTCTCTTCCGGCGCAAGCTCAACCTCGCCTCGGATTCACATCGCGATTTCATCCTGCATATCGAGGTGTCCGACCTCACCCAGCTCGACCGCGCCTTTCGCCTTTCAGGCAGCCATGATGACCACGTCGCGACGCTCTACCGCGCGGTCAACACGCTCATCGCGCAAGAGGAATTCGGCCTCTACCGCCCCTTCCCCGACCCCGAGCGGGCCGAGCGGATGGCGCTTCTGTAGGGGGCCGTTCGCTTGATCGAGTTTCGCCTCGCCCGGAACGGCGGCGAAGCCGCCCGGGCAGCACCTGGCCGCCCCGTCGTGCCGGAGGCACGCCTTCGGCGTGACCGGGTGCTTTTGAGGGGTTGCGCGCCGCTTCAGGCGGGGGATGACGTTGCAGGATAAACTGCCCTGCGCTGACGTTGCGAGCACCCGACCGCGGCCGTGTGCTGCCCTCTTGTCGGGCGTCGATCGAAGTCGGCCAGACGCAATGCGCCCCAGCCATCTCAAGGCAATCTCACAACCCGTAGATCGCCCCGAACTTGGCCTCGACATAATCCAGCAGCGGCGCCTCGCTCACCGTCGCCCCGGTGGCCTTCTCGATCACCTCGCGCGGGCCGTAAAGCCCGCCATGGCGCTGCACATTATCACGAAGCCAATCCGTCGCCGGGGCCAGGTCGCCGCGCGCCAGGTGCAGGTCAAGATCGGGCAGTGCCCCGCGCAAGACCTCATGCAGGCATCCGGCATAGACATTGCCAAGGCTGTAGGTCGGGAAATACCCGAACAGCCCCACTGACCAGTGCACATCCTGCAAACACCCGTTCGAGGGCCGGTCCACGGCAAAGCCGAAATCCGCCTCGAACCGCGCATTCCACGCCTCTTCAAGGTCGGCCACGGCCAGATCCCCCGCGATCATCTGCCGCTCAAGATCGAAGCGCAGCATCACATGCAGGTTGTATTGCACCTCGTCCGCCTCGGTGCGGATGAACCCGTTATGCAAGCGGTTGACCGCCCGGTAGAACGCATCCTCATCGGCGATCCCGAAATCGCCGAACGCATCGCGCATCTCGCCATAAAGCCAGCCGGTAAAGGCCCGGCTGCGGCCAAGTTGATTCTCGTAGATTCGGCTCTGGCTTTCATGCACCCCCATCGACACGCCCTGCCCCAGCGGCGTGAACCCGTGCGCCTGGTCGATATTCTGCTCATAGCAGGCATGACCGGTCTCGTGGATGGTCGAGTAGAGACAGTTGAACGGATCGCCCGGGTTGGTCCGCGTGGTGATCCGCACATCGTTGAATGACCCGGACGAGAACGGATGCACCGCCTTGTCGATCCGCCCGCGCGTCATGTCATAGCCAAAGACCCTCGCGAGCTTGCGCGCCAGCTTCATCTGCGCCTGCTCGTCGAATGCGCCCGTCACGCCCGCGGGTGGCGCCTCGGCCAGCGCCGCCTCGCGCAGCGCCACCAGCCGCGGGCGCAGCGCGTCGAACATCGCCTGCAGCTCCGCCGCCTTCGCCTCCGGCTCGTAATCGTCGAGAAGCGCGTCATAGACATCGCCGCCATCCGCCAGCGCCGCGCCCTCCTCGCGCTTGAGCGTCACGATCTCTTCCAGCACCGGCACGAACGCCGCCACATCCTCATTGCCGCGCGCCTCGGCCCATTGCCCCTGCGCCCGGCTGGTGAGGCGCGCCAGCGTCGTGGCCAGCGCCTCGGGCACCCGGCTCACCCGCTCGAACGAGCGCCGGATCAGCCGCAGATTGGCCTGCCCTTCGGCATCGAGCGCGCCCGCGTCCACCGCCGCCAGCCACTCGCCCACGCGCGGATCGCTGCGCCGCGCATGCAGCAGCGCCTGCAACGCCGCGCTCTCCTCGGCGCGCTGTTCGGCGGCCCCGCGCGGCATCACCGTCTCCTGGTCCCAGCCCAGCCGCCCGGCCACCTGCGCCAGCGCCTCGGTCTGGCGCTGATGCGCCATCAGCGCGTCATATGCACTCATCATCCTATCCCCTGATTGAAACCGCCACCGGATACTGCGCCGCAAACCGCGCCCGCAGGATCAGAACCCAGACCACCACCGCGGCGAACTGATGCAGGATCGCCAGTTGCCACGGCACCACGCTCACCACCGTCACGATCCCCAGCACGACCTGCGCCAGCACCGCCACCGCAGCCAACGAGAACGCCGCCCGCGTCGCCGGGTTGGCACTGCGCCGCCCGCGCATCCAAGCCATCCCCGTGAACGCCAGGAGCAAATACCCCGCCACCCGATGAATGAACTGCACCAACCCCGCATTCTCGAACAGGTTGCGCCACCCGGGGCTGAGGCCGAACGCATCCGGCGGCACCACCTGCCCGCCCATCAACGGCCAGTCGGTAAAGCTGCGCCCCGCGTCGATCCCCGCCACCAGCGCGCCCAGCAGGATCTGCAGGAAGGCAAAATGCATCCACCCCGTGCCCAGCGAGAACAGCCGCCCCTCGCGCAGCCGCCGCGCCTGCATCAGATCACGCTCCTCACGCCCCAGCAGCATCACATACCACGCAATGAACCCAAGGATCACAAAGGCCAGCCCCAGATGCACCGCCAGCCGGTAACTCGCCACCGAGGTCATCGTGCCACCCAGCCCGCTGGCCACCATCCACCAGCCCACGGCGCCCTGCACGCCCCCAAGTGCCCCGATCAGCACCAGCCGCCCGGCCCAGCCCGGCGGAATCCGCCGCGTCGCCCAGAATCCCAACAGCCCCACGGCCCAGACCAGCCCGATCACCCGACCCAACTGCCGATGACCCCATTCCCACCAATAGATGGTCTTGAAATCCTCCAGCCCCATCCAGCTGTGCTGCAACTCGAATTGCGGGATCGCCTTGTATTTCTCGAATTCTTCCTGCCAATCCGCCTCGCTCATCGGCGGCAGCGCCCCGGTCACCGGGCGCCATTCGGTGATGCTCAGCCCGCTATCGGTCAGCCGGGTGAGCCCGCCAACCGCGATCATCACCACCACTAGGGCAAACAGCAGCATCAGCCAGGCGCGCACCGCCCCCCGCGCCCCGCGCCGCTTGCTGTCGATCATGCCGCCACCCGGCTTGCGCGTCCGCTCCGCATCCGCACCGACTTCCTCGAATATCGACCTTTTCTCAGCCATCGCCTGCCTCCGCCACAATCGCGCTCAACCTATGCCGCCGCGCACCCCGCTTCAACGGCTCTTCCAGCGCACCATTTGCCGCATGATCCCATGAAGCATCTGCACATCCGCCCGGGTCAATCGCATCCGGCTCCACAGGTTGCGCAGGTTGATCTTCATGCCTTCGGCCTTGGTCTCGGGGAAAAAGAACCCCGCCTCCTCCAGCCGCTCCTCGTAATGCGCCGCCAATGCCTCGACCTCGCGAGCATTGGCCCAGTCGCCGCGCGCGACCTCCACCCGATGCGCCACATCGCCCGCGCCGCGCCGCCACTCATAGCCGGTCAGCAACACGCACTGCGCCAGGTTGAGCGACGGAAATTCCGGGTTCACCGGCACCGAGATGATCGCGTTCGCCCGCGCCACGTCCTCGTTTTCCAGCCCCGCACGTTCGGGACCAAAGAGAACCGCCACCCGCTCGCCCTCCGCGATCCGCGCCCGCGCCTCTGTCATCGCGCGTTCCGGGCTCAGCACCGGCTTGGTCAACTCGCGCGACCGCGCCGTGGTAGCATAGACATGGGTGCAATCCGCCAGGGCCCCGGGCAGATCATCGTAAAGCCTCGCCTCGTCCAGAAGCCGCCCCGCGCCGCTGGCCATCGCCACCGCCCTTTCGCTGGGCCAGCCGTCGCGCGGCGCCACCACCCGCATCCGGTCGAGCCCGAAATTCCACATCGCCCGCGCCGCGGCACCGATATTCTCGCCCATCTGCGGACGCACCAGCACAAAGGCGGGTTGCGGGGTGTCGCTCGGCATTGGCGCTCCTTCTGATCGACCAGCTTTCGGATAAACCACGCCCCCGACCGATGAAACCCCCCCGTGCTTCATCTTGCCACAAATACTCAATCCCCCGGCGCCACCACGCGCCACCCCCGGACCTGACCGCCAAACGCTTGCACCCGCGCGATTTCCCGCGCTATAGCAGCCCGAACCCCACCGACAGGAGACGCGCCATGGCCCAGCCCGATCAGCCGCAAATCTATCTCGTCTCCCCCCCCGAGATCGAGCTGTCGCGCTTTCCCGACACGCTCGCCCACGTCCTCGACGCGCATGAGGTCGCCTGCCTGCGCCTCGCCCTCTCCTCGCATGACGAGGATACGCTGTGCCGCGCCGCCGACGCGGTGCGCGAGGTGACGATTGCCCGCGACGTGGCGCTGGTGATCGAACGTCACATCCTGCTGGTCGAACGGCTGGGCCTTGACGGGGTGCATCTCACCGACGGCGCGCGTTCGGTGCGCAAGGCGCGCAAGGAACTCGGCAAGGACGCCATCGTTGGCGCCCATTGCGCCGCCTCGCGCCATGACGGCATGACCGCGGCCGAGATGGGCGCCGATTACGTGTGCTTCGGCCCGGTCGGCGACACGCCGCTGGGCGATGGCACTGTCGCCGGGCGCGAAATCTTCGAATGGTGGTCCGAGATGATCGAGGTTCCGGTCGTCGCCGAAGGTGCGCTCGATTCCGGCCTTGTGGCCAGCCTCGCCCCGGTCACCGATTTCTTCGCCATCGGCGACGAGATCTGGCTGGCCGAGGATCCGGTGGCAGCACTTTCCGCCCTTGTCGCGCCGTTGCGCGCAGGCTAGAATATGTTGCGCTTGATCGAATTCATTTCGCCCGGGCTGCTTGCAGCCCGGGCAGCGCCCCGTTGCCCGGCAGGCGATTTTGCCTTGTGCAAAATCTGCCGAAAGGGGGCCCGCCCCAAGGGCGGGCGCTTCACGCCCACCCCGGGTCGGGCGCTGCCCTTTCGTTGCGCATCAGCCGAATCCCATTCGACGCAACACGCTATAGGTGCGCACGCTGCCTCAACCATGGCCCGAACCCGGAAAGCCGCGTCGGGGGGTGCACGGATGTCAGCCGGGCGGCAGCCGGAGATCACCCCCCCGAATCGCCGGTCACCCGCGCCGTTAACCATTCCATTTCGGAATGCGTCCCGGCCACCGGCCCGTGGGTCATTCTGCGGATCATCCCGTCACCCCATGCTCAGGCCGCGCAAGGGGCATTCTCCAACCCCGACCGCACCGCCGCCTCACAGGCCGCCGCCAGCGCCTTGCGATCCGGAAAGTCATTCACTTTCAAGGGTTTGTGATAGGTCACCGTGACCGAACCCGGCCGCGCCACCGACATCACCCGGGCCAGGTGCGGGCCGAATTCCATCTCGCCCCACCAGCCATAGAACCGCGCGTCCTGCCCGCGCGGCACCCGATAGGCCAGTGTCACCGGCTGAATGAACAGATCATGGTCCAGTCTCGGGCTGAAGAACGCCTCGAAAAGCGTTGATTTAAAAGGTAAAACCTGCTTTCCATCGGTCGACGTGCCCTCCGGGAAAAACAACAGCCGGTGACCCGCCAGAAGCCGGTTTTCGAGCAGCACCTGCTGCGCCTTGGCCTGCCTCGGGTCGCGTTTGATGAACACCGTCCCCACCGCCCGCACCAACCAGCCGATCGCCGGCCATCTCGCCACCTCGTTCTTGGACACGAAATAAACCCGCTTGCGCGCGTGCAGAACGAAAATATCCAGCCATGACACGTGATTGGAGACCAAGGCCCCGCGCGCGCGCATCGGCTCGCCCACGACATGATAGCGGATTGCCAGCACGATCAGCGCGATCGCGCAAACCGCTCGCACGATCCACGGCGTCCATGGCCGATGCATCCCGTGCAAAGGCCGCTCCGCCAGCCGCAGCAGCAACAGCAGGCCGAGCCCGCCAAGGATCACGCAGGTCAGGATACCCCCCCGAACAACAACAAGAATAATGCCAAGCGGCGTGATCCGCACCCGCGGCGGCTCCTGCGTCGGGTCCCATGTCGTCACAGCGCGACCTCCCGCCCATAGAACCGCGCACGCCGCGCGTTCATCCGCCGCGTGTCCATGATCAGGCAGACATCGGTGGTGTTGAACGCATGATCGACGAACGCGCCCTCTCCCACCACGCCGCCCAACCGCAGATAGGCCTTGATCAGCGCCGGCACCTGCACCATGGCCGCGCGCCGGTCGATCTCCGTCTCGGGCAGCAGGTTCATCGGCTGAAGGACACGCGCGCGAACGCGCAGGTTTTCAGGGGCCAGGTGATTGTAATGCAACAGGGAAAGTGGCCGCGCGAGAGCCTGGACATCGGTGCCGTGGAAACTGGCCACGCCAAAAAGGATCTCGATACCATGGGTCTCGACATACGCCCCCAGCCCACGCCAGAGATGATACATCGCCGCCCCGCCGCGATATTCCGGCATCAGGCAGGACCGGCCCAATTCAAGCAGCTTGCGCCCGCTTGTCCTGAGCGGTTCGAGGTCATATTCCCCCTCGGAATAGAACGCACCCGCCTTCTCAGCCTGCTCTTGGCGCATCAATCGATACACGCCGGCCACATGATCTAGCCCTTTGCTCCGGTCGATCAACAACATATGGTCACAAAACGGGTCAAACCTGTCTCGTTCAAGCCGATTCTCATGATCCACCTGCGCCCCCGCCCCGCCCAATTCCTCAACGAAAACGCAATACCGCACCCCCTGCGCCGCCCGCAAATCCAAGCCGCCCCGCGCCAGTCTCACTTCGAAATCCGGTTCAGCCATCCCATCCGTCCGCCAGCACCTCAAGGCGCGTTTCTAGGCATCCCCTTGCCGCTTCGCAAGGCGGGTCCATCTCTGTTAACCTTTCGATAACCTTCATCGGTCATCAAAGGCCGGAACCAGCGCCACGCGCGCACCCTCGATCACCACCTTGCCAGCCTCGGGAAAATTGACCGTGATCTTGCCCGCGATATTCGACTGCACCTGCCCCAGCCCCCAATCGGGGCGTTCAGGATGCCGAACCAGCATCCCGGGTTCAAGCATCGCGTTGAGATCATTCATTTTTCACCCTTGTGGAGTTGCCCATGCCTCATCCTGATCTCACCCTGGCTGCACTGGTCGGCTCACGCATCTGCCATGACCTGATAAGTCCGGTCGGCGCCATTCACAACGGTCTCGAACTGATCGCGATGAGCGGTCCCATCGCCACGCCCGAGCTTTGCCTCATCTCCGACAGCGTCGACAATGCCAGCGCCCGGATCAAGTTCTTTCGCGTGGCTTTCGGCGTCGCGTCGGCCGAGCAGATGATCGGCGCGCCCGAGATTGGCACGGTGATCCGCGGCATCTATGGCGAAGGGCGGCACAAGGCCGACTGGCAAGGCAAGGGCGATGTGCCGCGCGCCGAGGTGCAGGCCATCTATCTTGCCATGCTCTGCCTGGAAACCACGCTGCCACAGGGCGGGTTGATCACGGTCACCGGGCAAGCCGGTGGCTGGACGCTCACCGCTACCGGCACACGCATCGCACTCGACCCCGGCGCCCGCGCCGCGCTTGACGGGGACATGCCCTCGGGGCTGCGCCCGGCCCATGTGCAATACGCGCTTTTGCCGCTTTGCCTTGCCGAAATGGACAGAAGCGTTCGTATCGAGCAATCCGCCAATAACCTGTCCCTCAGCTTTTGACCCTCAGGCCCGCACCGTCCCGTCGCCGTCCACAAGATACTTGAAGCTGGTCAGTTGCGTAGCCCCCACCGGACCACGCGCATGCATCTTGCCGGTCGCGATCCCGATCTCGGCGCCCATGCCGAACTCCCCGCCATCGGCAAACTGGGTCGACGCGTTGCGCATCAGGATCGCCGAATCCAACCGCTCGAAGAAACGCGCCGCCGCGGCATCATCCTCGGTGATGATGCAGTCGGTGTGGTTCGAGCCATATCGCCGGATATGCGCAATCGCCGCATCAATGTCCGGCACCACCCGCGCCGCGATGTCCATGTCGAGATATTCGCGCCCCCAATCCTCCTCGGTGGCGGGCGTCGTTCCCTCGATGACCGAAAAGACCTCATCCGCATGGACGCGCACACCCTTGTCGATCAGCGCCTTGATCACGCCCTGCCCGATCGTGTCGCGGATGTTCTCGTGAATCAGAAGGCACTCCGCCGCTCCGCAAATCCCGGTGCGCCGCGTCTTGGCATTGATCACCACGTTCAGCGCCTTGACCGGATCGGCCGCCGCGTCGAGATAGATATGCACGATCCCTTCGAGATGAGCAAAAACCGGCACCCGCGCCTCGCGTTGCACCAGCCCGACAAGGCCCTTTCCCCCGCGCGGCACGATCACATCGACATACTCGGTCATGCCCAGCAATTCGCGCACCGCCGCCCGGTCACGGGTCGGGACCAGCTGGATCGCGGCCTCGGGCAAACCTGCCTGCGCCAGCCCTTGGACCAGGCAGTGATGGATCGCCTGGCTGGAGTGGAAGCTCTCGGACCCGCCGCGCAGGATCACCGCATTGCCCGCCTTGAGGCACAATGCCCCGGCATCGGCGGTCACGTTGGGCCGGCTCTCATAGATCACGCCGACAACCCCCAAAGGCGTGCGCACGCGCCGGATATGCAGGCCCGTGGGGCGATCCCATTCGGCGATCACCTCGCCGACGGGATCGGGCTGCGCGGCCACGGCGCGCAGCCCTTCGACCATCGCCGCGATCCGCGCCTCGTCGAGCATCAGCCGATCCATCATCGCATCCGAAAGGCCCTTGTCGCGGCCATGCTCCATATCCCTGGTATTGGCTGTCATGATTTCGCGCCGCCGTGCCCATACGGTATCGGCCGCGGCATTCAATGCGGTCTCTTTCGCTTCGGCGCTCGCAAAGGACAGCTCGGCCGCCGCCGCCCTTGCACGCTGGCCCAGATCAGCCATCAAATCCGAGATATCGCTGGACTCCGTCATCACGGCGCTCCTTTTCCCACTATTCGTGTTCTCGCTCACACCACCATGTCATCGCGATGGATCAGCGCGGCCCGGCCCGGATACCCCAAGACGCGCTCGATCTCGTCACTGCGACGGCCGACAATCCGTGCAGCCTCGTCCGCGGTATAGCGGATAAGACCTTGCCCCAGCTTGTGGCCCTTCAGGTTGACAATCTCTACCGGATCGCCACGCCCGAACGCCCCCTCGACCCGCGTCATACCGGCAGGCAAAAGGCTCGTTCCGCGAGCCAAGGCCTTGACGGCACCGTCATCCACCGTGACGGCCCCGCGCGGCTTCATTGACGCGATCCAGCGCTTGCGGGCCGCCTGCGGGTCTCCATGTGCCCGAAACCATGTCGCGGCAGCTCCGGTTTCAAGCGATTTCAATGGGTTGGAGAGCAAACCTTGCGTGATTACCATCGCGCATCCTGCGGCGGTCGCGGTCTTGGCTGCCATCAGTTTGGTCTTCATGCCGCCCTTTGACAGGCCCGACCCCACATCGCCTGCCATCGCCTCGATCTCGGGCGTGATGCGCTCGATCAGATCGAACCGCCTGGCACCCGGTGTCTCGCCGGGATTGGCATCATAGAATCCATCCACATCCGACAAGAGGACCAGCACATCCGCCCCCACCGTCACAGCGACCTGCGCGGCCAGCCGGTCGTTGTCGCCATAGCGAATTTCATCGGTCGCAACAGTATCGTTCTCGTTCACGATCGGCACGACACCAAGCTTCAAGAGCTGCTCCATCGTCGCCCGCGAATTGAGGTACCGCCGCCGGTTCGTCGAATCCTCAAGCGTAACCAGAACCTGCGCGGTGGTGATCCCGTGCGGCGCCAACCCTTCTTCGTAGGCGCGCGCCAAACGGATCTGGCCCACAGCTGCGGCGGCCTGGCTCTGTTCCAGCGACAATTCGCAGGTCGGCAAGCCCAACACGCCACGCCCCAGGGCGATCGACCCCGAAGAGACAAGGACCACATCCTTGCCCCGCGCCTTCAGTCCCGCCACATCCTCAGCCAGCCCGCGCAGCCAGTCGGACCTCAGGCCACCGCCCGCACGATCGACCAGAAGCGCCGAGCCGATCTTGACGACAACACGCCGCGCTTCGCTCAGGGATTCCACGTCTCGCGCTCCTCGGATGCCGCCTTGTGCCGCAGCTTGTCCTCATCGATCTCGGCGCGCAGGGCACGCAGCGCCGCGGTCAGCCCCTCGCCCGACACACCCGATATCATCAGAACCGGTCGTCCGACCTCCTCCTCCAGCACCGCTTTCATCTCCGCACGCCGCTCCTCATCCAGCGCATCGACCTTGTTGAGCGCGGTCACTCGTGGCTTCTCGGCCAGATGACCGCCATAGGCGTCAAGCTCCTGAATGATGGTGCGGCAATCTTCGGCCACCGTCTCGGATGTGCCATCGACCAGGTGCAACAGCACCGAACACCGCTCGACATGGCCGAGAAACCGGTCACCGATCCCGCGCCCCTCATGCGCCCCGGCGATCAGCCCCGGAATGTCGGCAATGACGAATTCGACCCCGTCCACCCCAACCACTCCAAGATTGGGATGCAGCGTGGTAAAAGGATAATCCGCGATCTTGGGGCGCGCGTTCGACGTGGCGGCCAGGAAGGTCGATTTGCCAGCATTTGGCAGGCCCAACAACCCCGCATCGGCAATGAGTTTCAACCGCAGCCAAAGGGTGCGCTCGACCCCTTCCTGCCCCGGATTGGCACGGCGCGGGGCCTGGTTGGTCGAGGTCTTGAAATGCAGGTTGCCCCACCCGCCGTTGCCGCCCTTGGCCAACAGGATCCTCTGCCCCACCTCGGTCACATCGGCCACCAGCGTTTCCTGGTCCTCGTCGAGGATCTCGGTGCCCACCGGCACGCGCAGCACGATATCCTTGCCATCCGCGCCGGTGCGCTGACGACCCATGCCGGGGCGGCCGTTATCGGCAAAGAAATGCTGCTGATAGCGGAAGTCGATCAGCGTGTTGAGCCCGTCCACGGCCTCGGCCCAGACATCGCCGCCATCGCCACCATCGCCGCCGTCCGGGCCGCCGAACTCGATATATTTCTCACGGCGAAAGCTGATACAGCCATTGCCGCCCGAACCGGATCGGATATGGACCTTTGCGAGATCAAGAAACTTCATGTCATCCCCTTACGCAAAGGCCACTGCCGGCTCAACTGCGCTTCAAACTGTATGTCCATGTGGGCACCGTCGCCGCGCGCGCCACCGAATAGGTTTCGGCGTCGCCCAGATACTCGAACCCCTGGTTGGTCAACACCCGGGCCGAGGCCGGGTTGTCCTGAAAGACGCTGGCAAAAATCGTTTTGTTGTCCAGCGGATTGGCATTCAGAATCGCGGCGACCGCCTCCTGCGCGATGCCGGTGTTCCAGAAAACCGGCGCCACCCAATAGCCGATTTCCGATTGGTTGCGGTCCAACCGGGTCAGCCCGATCAGCCCCATCAACTCGTGCCCGCCGATCTTGGTGGCGTCCATCGCCCAGACATCCTCCACCCGGTCCTCAGATTGCGCCCGGCGGATGAAATCATCGGCCGCCCCCGGCGGCAAGGGATGCGGGATGGACGTGGTGTTGCGTGCCACCCGTTCATCCCCCGCATAAAGCTCTATCAGCCCCTTGTCCGACACCCGCAAAGGGCGCAGATCGAACCGCTCCGTCTCGATCACTGGCTGATTGATCAGTTTCTCCAACTTCATGCGCTGTTACTCCTCCGAAAACGCGCGCCCGGTGCATCACCCGACACTCTTGCCATCCTACCCGTCTTCCTCCTCACGGGGGATGCACGTCACCGCGATGCTGACCCTTGAACGAGAAAGGGGACCGGCCTCTTATGCCGATCCCCCTATTCTCGTAACCTTAAGGTCGGCTTATTCTGCGGCCTCCATCGCCGGGAGCACCGAAATGAAGGTGCGGCCCTTGAGGCCCTTGTGAAACTGCACATGCCCGTCGACCGTGGCAAAGATCGTGTGATCCTTTCCCATGCCAACGCCTTCGCCCGGCCACATCTTGGTGCCGCGCTGGCGCATGATGATGTTGCCGGCAATCACGTTTTCACCGCCGAATTTCTTGACGCCAAGACGGCGTCCGGCAGAGTCGCGACCGTTGCGGGACGAACCGCCTGCTTTCTTGTGTGCCATATCGCTTTCTCCTTTGCCGTCTTATTTGGCCAGTTTCCTGGCCTGTTCAACCCAGCCTTCGCGCTCGATGCGGCCCTTGAAGCTGAGTTTCTCATCCATGGCGGCAACATCCGCCTCGGTCCACGCAGCGATCTGGGCAAAGCTGCTCACCCCGGCCTCGTGCAGCTTCTTCTCAAGCGCGGGGCCAACACCCGAAAGCACCTTGAGATCATCGCCGGCGTCCGACGCAGCGGCGGGTTTCGCCGTATCGTCCTTGGCCTTTGCCGTCTTGGCCGGTTTCTCGGCGTCAGCCGCGGCCACTGCCACAGCCCCGACCGATCCCGCGCCCAATGCGGCCTTGACCCCGGTCTTGTCGCCACCTGTCTCAAGGATCTTGGTGATCTTGAGCAGGGTCAACTTCTGACGGTGCCCCTTGGTCCGCTTGGAACTGTGCTTGCGACGGCGACGCACGAAATGGATGACCTTGTCGCCCTTGACCTGATCGACCACCTCGGCCTGCACGGCCGCACCATCGACCAGCGGCGCACCGACCACGGTATTGTCACCGCCCAGCATCAGCACGTCGTTGAATTGAACGGTCTCTCCGGCATCGGCAGCCAGCTTTTCCACCCGGAGCGTATCGCCCGACTGGACCCTGTACTGCTTGCCGCCGGTCTTGATTACCGCGAACATGGCTCGCTTTCCTTTTGCTTCCGCGTCCTGTGGCCCCCCGTCACGGGCGTTACCGGGGCATGGCCCCGCCTCGAACAGCGCGCCCTCGCGGGCGTCAGTGACATATGAGCCGGGCCACAGGTTACCCCATGCCCGGATGGCGGCTTATCTTCAATCACGCGGCGCAAGTCAAGAGGCTGAGCGGCAATTTTCAGCGCTTCTCGTCCCCGGCCGGGAACGCCGGTCCCGTCGCGCATCCAGAAACGCGTATCAAAGGTCTTCGGCCTTCATCTGTGCGGCCAGCGCCAATCCCAAGGCATAGGAGATATCACCATACATCCGATCGAATCCGGCGAAAAGCGCCCGGTTCAGCGCTTGTCCCGCCGGGGTTTCGGAAAACTCCGCATAGGCCGACACATCTGCATCCGAAAGATCCGAATAGGCGAGGAACAGATACGACATCATCCATTCTTCGGTGTCCGCGCGGGTCTCCTCCTCCTGGGCCCAGACCTCATCCACCATTTCCGCCTCGGTCATGTCGAGCCCGCCGCCTTCGACCATCCCCTGATAGAAACGCAGATTCGAGTTCAAGGCCCCTGCCACATTGAATTCGATCAGGTCATTGGCCTCGACATAAGCCCGGATCAGCTCAAGCCGCCGACCGCCATCCTGGCCGTTGCCCTCGCCATCCTGCGGCGCCCGATAGGCCGCCTTGGCTGCATCTTCCAGCTCGGGATCAAGAAACGCCCGCCGTGCCGCGATCTCGTGCGCGACAATCCGCTCCCCGCGCGGCGAGCGGAAGAACCCGAGCAGTTTCGGCAAATGCCCTGCCTCAAGCTCGGCCTGCAAGCCGCGTTCAACCGCCTGGCCCATTCGGTCCGGATCATAGATGCGTGTCACAACACCCTGCCAGGCCGGCCCGCCACCACCCGGGAGAAAATTCTCACCCAGCCCTGCACCGAAACGCTCGCCTTCCGCCTGCATGATCTCCAGCAGCGGCTCCAGACCCAGCGCGCGGTTCAAAGCCTCGCGATCCTCCCGCTCACCTGCGAACGCACCCAGGGCGAGCACCATAAAGAATGCCACGGCCAGGGCCGCCCGGTTCAGCACTTGCTTCGTCACAACGTCTCTCCCCGATCGAACTTGGCCATATTGATCGCCAGCGCCTCGAACCGGTTTTTCATAGTCCCAATCGAACCGCATTCATCCCGCCGAAATAGCCAATTCCCCGGCCACTGTCTTGCCTCAAACCGGCCACGAACCGCAGCCCACGCCGGGCGTGACGCCATCGAACACACGAAAGATCCCGCCAACACCACAAGCCACACCGTCCGCGCGGTTCTCCTGATCCTTTGATTCATGATTGACTCTCACAGGCGTTGGTCCCCGCTGGGACCAACCTAGGGCAATCTCCCCGCGAAACAATGCAAAACACCCCTTGATCCGTCGAAGAAAGCCGATTAAACGACCCCCTCATGCCCCGCGGAGAGGTGCCGGAGTGGTCGAACGGGGCGGTCTCGAAAACCGTTGACCCTTCACGGGGTCCCAGGGTTCGAATCCCTGTCTCTCCGCCATTTCCATATAGATCAATGACTTAAGAGTTGGACGGGCAAGTGCGACACAAAGTGGAGCACCACGCCCATGAAGCTGTCCGCCTTTCTTTCGCCTTCGCGCCACGGGGTTTATTACTTCCGCTGGCCCTTGCCTTGCCCCGACCGCCAAAGCCGCAGAACCGTGCGGATTTCCCTTCGCACAAAGTGCCCAGATCGGGCTGGCGATCTGGCC
>JAABTV010000072.1 GCA_011389685.1 Paracoccaceae bacterium | reverse complement strand
GTTCGGCGAGCGCTTCGACGCTTGAGTATCTCAAACCGCATGGACCGGGCCGGATACACAGAGTTCATGACACTCCCGATTTTTCTCGCAGGAAAATTGACCGAATTCCGCGACGGAATTCGCCCCGCCGAACGGTGCATTAACTGAATCCGGGGTTAACGAATGCCGCGCTGCGGCGGTGCACGCTTGGCAGCCGGGCCGCAGCCGCGAGTCACCCCCCTGGTCATGACCGGCGCGCATGTCTTTAACCCGACCGCGCGTTGCGCCATATTGTGTTAAACAGACCTGACCCGAATCCCTGGCAGGAGGCCCCATGCGCTCGATTCTCGCCGCAATCCTGATGCTTTCGATGTCCACCCCGGCATTGGCCGAGACCGACAAGGAGCGCGCGGCCCGCTGCGCCGCTCAGACCGAGATTGCCGCCCAAGCCGTTGAAATGCGGCAGAAAAGACGCTCCGAGGCGCGAACCAAAAAGACCATCCTCGAATCCACCGACGAGCGGCTCGCCCCGTCCGTTCCGCTGCTGGTGGGCTTTGTCTACACGCTTCACCGCAGCGACCTGAAACGCGATGTCAGCGGCTCCTTCCTCTAACAATGCAACGCCTACAAACCATAAGGACCTGAATTTTATCAGGAAATTCGTGAATCCCCATGTCGCTGCCCCCCGGTTTCCTCGATGAATTGCGCACCCGCACCTCGCTTTCACAGGTGGTCGGGCGCAAGGTCATGTGGGACATGCGTAAATCCAACCAGGGCAAGGGCGACATGTGGGCGCCATGCCCCTTCCACCAGGAAAAAACCGCGTCTTTTCATGTAGATGATCGCAAGGGTTACTATTACTGCTTTGGCTGCCATGCCAAGGGCGACGCGATTTCCTTTGTCCGCGAAACCGAGAACGTGGATTTCATGGAGGCGGTCGAGATCCTCGCCCGCGAGGCCGGGATGCAGATTCCCGCCCGCGATCCGCAAGCGCAGAAGAAGGCCGACCACAGGACCGAGCTGGCCGATGTGATGGAACAGGCGGCGCAGTTCTTCCGGCTGCAGATGCGCACCGCCGCCGCCGCGCCCGCCCGAGAATATATCGAACAAAAACGGGGGCTTGGCGCGCCGGTGCAAGAGCGGTTCGAGATCGGGTTCGCGCCCGACGGCTGGCAGAACCTGTGGGATCACCTGCGTGCCAAGGGGATCGTCGAAGACCGCATCATCGAGGCCGGTCTCGCCAAACCCCCGACCCGCCATGGCGGCAAGCCCTATGACACGTTCCGCAACCGGATCATCTTTCCGATCCGCGATGCGCGCGGGCGCTGCATCGCTTTCGGCGGCCGGGCGATGGACCCCAATGACAACGCCAAGTATCTGAATTCACCCGAAACCCCGCTTTTCGACAAGTCGCGCACGCTTTACAATCACGGTCCCGCCCGCGAGGCCGCGGGCAAAGGTCAGCCGCTGATCGTGGCCGAAGGCTACATGGATGTGATCGCGCTCTCGGAGGCCGGGTTCGGCGCCGCCGTCGCGCCGCTCGGCACCGCCATCACCGAATCCCAGCTTCAGCTTCTGTGGCGGGTCGCGGATGAACCGATCCTCGCGCTCGATGGTGACAGGGCCGGCCTCGGTGCCGCGCATCGCGTGATCGACCTCGCCCTGCCGCTGCTCGAAGCCGGGAAATCCCTGCGTTTCGCGCTGATGCCCGAGGGGAAAGACCCCGATGACGTGATCCGTCAGGGCGGACCGGGGGCGGTGCAAACGCTGCTCGATCAGGCGATTCCGATGGTCCAGATGCTGTGGCAGCGCGAGACCGAAGGACAGGTTTTCGACACGCCGGAACGGAAAGCGGCGCTGGAGCGCGTGTGTCGCGAGAAGACCGCGCTCATTCGTGATCCGTCGCTGCGCGGGCATTACGAGCGCGAATTGAAGGATCTGCGCTGGCGACTGTTCAACCCGCGCCGACCATGGACGCCCAAGGGCAAATGGCCGCCCGTGCCACAGGTCCAGACGGCAACGAAATCCTCGCTTCTGGTGGCGGCGGGCGACGCGGCGCAGGACTACCTGCGCGAGGCGGTGATCCTTGCGGTGCTGATTTCCCATCCCGAACTCGCGCGCGACTTCGAGGCCCGGATCGAGACCATGCCGTGCCTCGATCCCGACCACGACGCGCTGCGCAACCGAATGCTGGGTCTGCTGGCCGACGATACCCCGCCGGCTTTCGAACCGTTGGTCGAGGCGCTGGGCGAGGCGGCGCTTGAAAAACTCTTCGCGCAGCCCCATCTCCGCATCGTCCCCGCATTGCGCCACCCGGGCGATCTCGACCTTGCGCGCATGACCGTGGCCGAGGAACTGGCGAAGCTGGATGCGAATCGCGGGCTTCAGGCCGAGATTGCCGAGGCAGCGGAGGATTTGTCGGGCCCCGCGAACGAGGCGCTGACCTGGCGTCTCGGGCAGGCCGCCGAGGCGCGCAACCGTGCCAACCATGGGGCACAGGAAGACAAGACCGAATTCGATCTTGGCGACAATGGTGCCCGGATCGACCGGCAAGAGAAGGATGCGTTTGATGCCTTGTTGGACAAGATCAATTATGCCAAACGGCAACGCTGATGCGTTTTGGTGAGGATTCGGTAGAGAAATCAGGGTAAACGGGTGGCCGAATCACCCCGATGACCCCATGATTCGCGGTTAAGCGAATCACTTGCCCGGGATCGGCCCGCATGAGCGGACCCGGGGCCGCGCCGCAGACCCGACTGAGCAGGAGCACTCAATGGCCGCCAAGGACACCGAAGATCGTAAATCCGACGAGCAGGAACCCGAAGTCTCCCTCGACATGAGCCAGACGGCGGTCAAGAAGATGATCGCCGACGCGCGGGAAAAGGGCTACATCACCTACGATCAGCTCAACCAGGTGCTGCCGCCGGAACAGGTGAATTCCGAACAGATCGAAGACGTGATGTCGATGCTTTCCGAGATGGGCATCAACATCATCGAGGACGAGGAAGCCGAGGAAGAGGACCAAAAGAACACCGCCGTGGTCGAGATCGGCCAGAAGGGCGAATTGACGCTGGGCGGCAGCGGGCAGGAAAAGCTCGACCGGACGGATGACCCGGTGCGCATGTATCTGCGCGAAATGGGCACGGTCGAACTGCTGAGCCGTGAAGGCGAGATCGCCATCGCCAAGCGGATCGAGGCCGGGCGCAACACGATGATCGCCGGGCTCTGCGAGAGCCCGCTCACCTTTCAGGCCATCACCATCTGGCGTGACGAGCTTCTTTCCGAAGACATTCTCCTGCGCGATGTGATCGACCTTGAAACCACGTTCGGCAACCAGCTCGACGAGGAACAGGGCGAACCGGTGGTCGAGGCCGCCAATGTCGCCACCGCCCCCAAGGCCAAGGAAGACGAGCCCGAGCTTGACGCCGACGGCAATCCGATCGTCAAGGAAGACGACGACGACGAGGACGAACAGGTCAACATGAGCCTTGCGGCCATGGAAACCGCGCTCAAGCCGCGCGTTCTGGAAACCCTGGACCGGATCGCCGACGATTATGCCAAGCTCAGCGAAATGCAGGACAGCCGGATCTCGGCCACCCTGAACGAGGACAGCTCGTTCTCGAAAAATGATGAATCCACCTATCAGGCGCTGCGCTCCGAGATCGTCGAGCTGGTGAACGGTCTGCACCTGCACAACAACCGGATCGAGGCGCTGATAGATCAGCTTTACGGCATCAACCGCCGGATCATGCAGATCGACTCGGCGATGGTGAAGCTTGCCGATCAGGCCCGCATCAACCGCAAGGAATTCGTCGACGCCTATCGCGGACGCGAGCTTGATCCGGCATGGCTTGAGGAAATGGGCGAAAAGCCCGGTCGCGGCTGGCAGGCTCTGATCGAGCGTTCGGCCGGCCAGGTCGAGGAACTGCGCGCCGACATGGCGCAGGTCGGGCAGTATGTCGGCCTCGATATCAGCGAATACCGGCGCATCGTGAATCAGGTCCAGAAGGGCGAGAAAGAGGCGCGGCAGGCGAAAAAGGAAATGGTCGAGGCCAACCTGCGCCTTGTCATTTCGATCGCCAAGAAATACACCAACCGCGGGCTGCAATTCCTTGATCTCATTCAGGAAGGCAATATCGGCCTGATGAAGGCCGTGGACAAGTTCGAGTACCGCCGCGGCTACAAGTTCTCGACCTACGCCACGTGGTGGATCCGGCAGGCGATCACGCGGTCCATCGCGGACCAGGCGCGCACCATCCGCATTCCGGTGCACATGATCGAGACGATCAACAAGCTGGTGCGGACCGGCCGCCAGATGCTGCACGAGATCGGCCGCGAACCCACGCCCGAGGAACTGGCCGACAAGCTGCAGATGCCGCTCGAAAAGGTCCGCAAGGTGATGAAGATCGCCAAGGAGCCGATCAGCCTCGAAACCCCCATCGGCGACGAGGAAGACAGCCAGCTCGGCGATTTCATCGAAGACAAGAACGCGGTGCTGCCGCTCGATGCCGCGATTCAGGACAATCTCAAGGAAACCACGACCCGCGTCCTGGCCAGCCTGACCCCGCGCGAGGAGCGCGTGCTGCGCATGCGGTTCGGCATCGGCATGAACACCGATCACACGCTCGAAGAGGTCGGGCAGCAGTTCAGCGTCACCCGCGAACGCATCCGCCAGATCGAGGCCAAGGCATTGAGAAAGCTCAAACATCCCAGCCGGAGCCGCAAGCTTCGGTCATTCCTCGATCAGTGATCCTTGCCCCGGTCGGGTGTGGTCTTCGGAACTGACCGCGCGCATCTCCGCCAATCGTGATTTGAACGGCCGCCCCGCGCAGCCTACCTTTCGGGCATGTCATGAATGGGAGGATCGGCCATGCGCCGCATTCTGGTTTCCGCCATCGCCCTGGCCCTCGCAACCGCGCAGGCCCAGGCCTTCACCGCCATCAACGGGCTGACCGTTACGCCGGTGCCGGGCGGGTTCGAGGTGGTCACGCGCGGGTCGGACGGCCCGCGCCAGATCTGGTGCGCGGCGGGCGAGTATGCCCGAAAGGCCAAGGGGGCAGGGGGCAATGACCGGCTCTATATCCGCACGGGCTATGGGGTGAGCCGGTCCGAACCGGGCAAGCGCGGCGTCGTCTTTACCCTGCGTCCCGGCGCCCGGCTTGCCGATGGCCCGCGTCCGGGCAGCGACGGCAATTACTCGGTTTCGATGCGCCGCCCGGGCTTCAATCTGCGCACGGCCCATGCCGAACAATTCTGCGCCGATACGTTCGAGGATGTCTGGCCGTTCTGAACGGTCCTGGCAAAAATCACGCTTGCATAAGTCAAGGATATGCTATCCTTGCGCGCGGCGACAGGCTCGCCCAACCCGAATGACCGGGTCCAACATCTCCTGAAAGTGTGATCATGGCAGAAACAACAGAACAAACCCCCAAGACACCCGAGCAAACCGCCCTGCGCAAGGCCGTGCGCCTTGTCGCCTATACCGCATGGCTGCAGGATTTCCGCGCCGCGCATCCCGATGCGACTGCGGAGGCACGCAAGGCCGCCTGGGCGGCGGCCAAGCAAGGCGAGATCCGCAAGGGCCGCAAGGTCGTCAAGGCGCTCAAGCGCAAGGGTTATGACCTGACCAGAGCGGAACAGACCGCCGAAGCGGCCTGAAGCAGCTGCCCGAAAGGGAACCCGGCGATCGCCGATTGCGAAGGGGGCGGGCAACCTGCCCCCTTTTTCGGTTTGTTGCTGCGCCGGTTCCCTGTTCCTGCCCGACCAAGCCGCAAGCGCGAAACCCCCGGGCATTTGACCGAAATCAAGTGGTGGGCGCGGGCCGCGTGCTAGGTGCGGGGCATGTCCAATGCCGACCTGCACCCTTCGCCCCTGCCGCGCCCCCGACCGGGCCTGCCCCTGCCGCTTTTCCTGCTTCAGCCGCTTTTGGCCCGGGTCGTGCGCCGCATCGCGGCGGAAAACCCGCGCATGTTCAACCGCCTGGGCCCCTGGGTCGGGCGCGATTACATCATCGACCCGGTCGATATGCCCTTTCTCCTGCATCTGCGCCCTGACCCCGACGCACCCCTGATGCGCGCTGTGTCGCGGCGACACCTGCCCGACCATGTGGCGCGGATCTCGGGCCGGTTTCTCGACCTTCTGGAACTGGTCGATGCCGATCTCGACGGCGACGCGCTGTTCTTTTCCCGCGACCTGGTGATCGAAGGCAATACCGAGGCCGTGGTGAGCCTGCGCAACGCGCTCGATGATATCGACGGCTCGATCGCCGCGCGGGTGGCCGACATGCATGGCGCGCCCGGGCGCGCGACCCTGGCCGGGCTGCGGCGCATGGCCGAGAAAAGGAAGGCGAAGACGGCATGACAGTCGGAGAACTGGTTTGTCCCGCCGGCACCCCCGCCGCGCTGCGCACCGCGGTCGATGCGGGGGCGGATGCGGTCTATTGCGGGTTTCAGAACGCGACCAACGCGCGCAATTTCCCGGGGCTGAACTTCACGCCCGATGAAATGGCCGAGGCGGTCGAATATGCCCATGCGCGCGGCGCCAGGGTTTTGCTGGCGCTCAACACCTTTCCCCCGGCCGGGCAGTTCGACCTCTGGCGCGACGCGGCCGAGATGGGGGTGCGGTTCGGCGTCGATGCGATGATCGTTGCCGATATCGGTGTCGCCGCCGCGATCCGCGACGCGCATCCCGACCAGCGCCTGCATCTTTCGGTGCAGGCCGCCGCGTCAAGCCCCGAGGCGATCGCCTATTATGTCGAGAATTTCGGGATCAGGCGCGTGGTCCTGCCGCGTATCCTCACGATTCCCGAAATCCGCGGGATCATGGGCGAAATCCCCTGCGAGATCGAAACCTTCATCTTCGGCAATCACGGGCTGATGGTCGAGGGGCGGTGCAGCCTGACAAACTATGCGACCGGCCTTTCCACCAATATGGACGGGGTCTGTTCGCCCGCCAACGATGTCGAATACAAGCGCGAGGCCGATGGCGGCATGACCACGCGGCTGGGCGCCTTCACCATCGACCGTTTCGCACCGGACGAGACCGCCGGTTATCCCACAATCTGCAAGGGGCGCTATCGGGCGCCCTGCCGCGAGGCCGGCTATTACGCCTTCGAGGAGCCGGTGAGCCTCAACCTTGCCCGGCTTCTGCCCGAGCTGATGGCGGCGGGGGTGCATGCCTTCAAGATCGAGGGCCGCCAGCGCAGCCGCGCCTATGTCCGGCAGGTGGTCTCGAATTTCCGCGCCGCCGTCGACGCCATCCGCGAAGGGCGCGAACCGCAACTCGCCGACCTCGTGGCCCTGACCGAGGGCCAGAAGGAATCGCAAGGCGCCTTCCAGACCAAGAAATGGCGGTGACATGATGGAACTGACGCTGGCCCCGATCCCCTTTCACTGGTCACGCGAGGAGCGGCGCGACTTCTACGCGCGCATCGCCGACGAGGCGCCGGTCGATACCGTCATCCTGGGCGAGTTGATCTGTTCCAAGCGCGCGCCCTTCTTCGAGGCTGACCTGCCCGAGGTGGCCGAGCGGCTGGAGGCGGGCGGCAAGCGCGTGATCTGGTCTTCGCTGGCCGAGATCCTGCTCAAACGCGAGCGCAAGGCGACCGACGATCTTTGCGCTGTCGGCGATGGCCGAACGGTCGAGGCCAACAACGCCGCCGCCTTGCGCGCGCTGGCCGGGCGGCCGCACCGCGTCGGGCCGATGATGAATGTCTATAACGAAGAGACCATGACCTGGCTGGCCGCGCAGGGCGCCACCCATGTCAGCCTGCCCCCCGAATTGCCCCGCGCGGGTGTTGCGGTGATGGCGGAGGCGGCGCGCAGGGCGGGCCTTGGCATCGAGGTGCAGGTCTTCGGTCGCGCCTCGCTGGCGGTCTCGGCGCGCTGCTATCACGCCCGCGCCCATGGACGGACCAAGGACAATTGCCAGTTTGTCTGCGAAGAGGATCCCGACGGGATGCCGCTTGCGACGATGGATGGCGAGACGTTCCTGTCGGTGAACGGGATCCAGACCCTGTCGCGCTCTTACGTCAACCTTGCCGCGCATGTGCCCGACATGCGGGCGCTGGGGGTCGGCGCGCTGCGGCTCATCCCCCAACGGGTGGACATGGTCGCGGTGGCCGAGGTGTTCGCCGCGGTTGCCACCGGGCGGATCGACAGCGACGCGGCGGGCGCACGGCTCGACGCGATGCAGATGGATGCGCCCTTCTCGAACGGGTTCTGGCTGGGCGAGGCCGGTTATCGCCGCATCGCGCGGGCCTCGTGACCCGACCCCGGAAACCGGGTCCACCCTAACCCTTCGGCAATTGCAGGATCACATTGCGGCCGCTTTTCTGATACCGAAGTTCGGACTCGCCAATGGCCTGCACCCGCCCGCCATCCAGCCGGTCGCCGACCTTGACCTTCTTGTAACGCCCGTTCGACAATCGCACCAGCGCCCGCCGCGAACTGGGCTTGCCATAGACCCCGATCAGGTTGACCTTGCGCAGGTTGATCTGGTTGCGGACGGTGGCGGCCTTGGCGACATTCGATCGCGACGGGATCGACGGGGCCACCGCCTGTTGGCGGGGCACCGCCGCGGCGACGCGCGTGGCTTCCTGCGGCTCGGAATCCTGCGCGCGTTCGACCACGCGGGCAAAGTTGTTCGGACGCGGTTCGGGCTTGCGCGATTCCGGGACCGCCTGCTCGGTCGCAGTCGCGTCGGCCTCTTCCTCGATCTTCGCGGCGATCTGCTCGGGCCGGGGCCGGGGGCGCACCTGCGCAACCTCGGCCCAGGTGATCCCGCCCAGGTTCTGCCGTTCATTCTCTTCGATCAGCCCCTCGGGCCGGGAGCGCGGGCGAATCCCGACCAGCTCGGCGCGCGCATCCTGCGCCGCGATCTCGGCCGCGTCCGGCGCGCGCTCGGGCATACGGCCGGGCGTGGCCTCGGGCCGCCCCGCGAATACCAGGAACCCCTCGGGGCTGAGCGTGCCCTCCTCGCTGGCCACCACCAGCCCGCGCGCGTCCAGATCGAATTTCGAGCCCTTGGGCAGGGGCGGCGCGGGCGGCGCCATCGCAACATCGGTCTGCAACGCGGCCAGATCGGGAAGTGCTACCGCGTCATGTTCCTCGACCCGCGGGTCGATCGAGGCGACATAGAGATCGTCGAGATCGCCTTGCGCCGGGCGGGCCGGGGGTTCGGGCGCGCGCAACCAGACCCCGGTCACCGCGTAGCGCGTCTGTGCCTCGTCCGGGGTCATGGCGCGCGGGCGCTGCGGTGCGCTCAGCGCGGGCGGCGCCTCAGCCTCGTCGGGCCAGATGTCCAGCGCGGCGGTTTCCACCGCGTCGGGCGACGCCTTGTCCTGCGGTTGCGTCGGCACCGTGGCTTCGTCGCCTTCGACGCCTTCGACGCTCAAGTCGTCCATGGTGTCGCTGGGGAGCGACGCGACCGCGGTGTCGCGCGGCCCGAAGAAGCGCGACAATCCTTCGTCCACGAAGATCGAAGCCCAGGCCGCGACCCCGGCGAGAAACAGCAACAGGACCGCCGTCATGATCAGGCCCAGATATCTCGGCTTGCCACCGATCGACGATTGGGTCGCGGCTTCGGAGCGGCGCGCGCCATAGATCGTCATCCGCTCCTTTTCGCTGGCCGGGTCGGGCGCGGGTTCGGGGCCATGCTCAGGTTCGGCCATATCCACCGCCGCGGAATGCGCCGCCAGCGACGCGACGGAGCGGTCCCGTCGGCTCAGGAACGACAGCCGGTCTTCGCGCGAAGCTTCGGCGACGGGCGGTGCGACCGGTTCCCGGTCCGGCAGATCCTCGGGGGCCGGGGGTATCTCTGCGGCTCGTGCTTCGCCGTCGGGTCCGGGGCTGTCGGCCGCGTCGCGCAGATCGGTCTCCGCCGTCCCGACCGGCGGTGTCGCGGCTGTGATCTCCGGCGCGTCGGCCTCGATCGGAATGACGGGTGCCGTCATGTCGTCGCTCACGGGCGCGTCCGACGCGCGTCGCGCCCCCGACAGCGCGGGCATCGGCGCGCTGCCCTCGCCAATGTCATCACGCCGGGCGCGGATCGTCGAAAAGGCCGGGATCATGCCGGGGTCGGCCTCATCCTGCGTGCCGACCGCATCCGAGTCCGTCTCTGCCGTTTCAGGCGCATCGGCCGTTTCCTCGGACACGGAGTCCTGCGATGCGTCATCATCGGGTTGAACCGGGGTAAACTCTTCCGGGTTTGCGGCGGGTTCCGCTTGGGCGGCCTCGCCGGCGGCGGGCATATCGGGCGCATCCCCTGTCGCGATGTCCGGTTCGGGTTCCGGGTCCGGCTCGGGTTCGGGCAGACGCGCCACGCCCGTCACACGGATCGGGGCCATGTCGCGCTGCACGGTTTCGCCCTTGGCCAGGACCGTGCGTGCATGGGCCGTGGGTCCGAAAAACGGCTCGCCGGAAAACTGCCCCTCGTCCGGGATCGCGACAAAGCTCATCGGACCAAAGCCGTGTTCCATGGCGAACTGCTCGGCCTCGGTCAGGGTTTCGCGCGCGACCGCCGCCACCTGCGTCTTGTCGCCCTCGACCGACCAGTCGAAGACCAGGTCCGCGACCGGATAGGGGGTCGCCCCGTCCAGCGCCGCGCGGATCGCGTCCTGTCGCGCATCCTCGTCGGTCAGACCCAGATCGAGCGCGAGATATTTGATCTGATCGTTTGGAATGACCAGCTTGCTGGTCAGGTCCTTGCCGTTGATCTGTTGCGCGGTCTCGCGCAGGACCGCCAGCGCCCCGTTGAGGTCGGAGGAATCGAGTGCGACCTCTCCCACCCGGTTCCAGCCGGGAAAGGAACGGTGCAAAAGCGCGATGCCTTCGAAGGACAGGGATAGTGCAAAACTCGGTTTCATGAGCGGCGATCTAACATTCTTTACCCGGTCACGGGAGTCGGAAGAGAACGTGTCGATATTATAGCAGCTTACCGCCGAGGGAAAGGTTAAGGCTGCTTTCCCGGGGCGTTCGATCGGTCAAGGTTTTCAAGCCCCTTGAGCAATGTCATCACCCGGCAGCCGGATGGCAGCCGGGCGGCAGCCGGGAGTCACCCCCCGTTTCTGGGCCGAAATCCGCCCGTCAACACAGGTTGACAGGCGGTTAACGCGGCTCAGGAATGGGCCTTTTCGAGCGCCTGTTCCAGGTCCGCGATCAGGTCGTCGGCGGACTCGATTCCGATCGAGATCCGCACCACGCTCGGCCCCGCGCCCGCCGCTTCCTGCTGCTCGGGACTGAGCTGCCGGTGGGTGGTCGAGGCCGAATGAATGACAAGGCTGCGGGTGTCGCCCAGATTGGCCACGTGGCTGAACAACTCAAGGCTGTCCACGAGCTTGACGCAGGCCTCGTAACCGCCCTTGAGCGTGATGGTGAAAAGCCCACCCGCGCCCTTGGGGCAGATCCGCGCCACCCGGTCGTGATAGGGCGACGATGGCAGGCCGGCATAGGTGACGGCATCGACATATTCATTATTTTCCAGCCATTGAGAGACGGTCTTCGCGTTCTCGACATGGCGTTCCATGCGCAGCGAAAGCGTCTCGATGCCCATCAGCGTGTAATGCGCGGCCTGCGGATTCAGCGTCATGCCCAGATCGCGCAGCCCCACGGCGATGCCATGAAAGGTAAAGGCCAGCGGGCCGAATGTTTCGTGGAACTTGAGCCCGTGATAGGCCGGTTCCGGCTCGGAGAGCGAAGGAAACTTGCCACTGGCCGACCAGTCGAACGTGCCCGAATCCACGATGACGCCCCCCGTCACCGTGCCGTTGCCGGTGAGGTATTTCGTCGCCGAATGCACCACCAGCGTCGCACCATGTTCGATCGGGCGGCACAGATAGGGCGTGGCCGAGGTGTTGTCCACGATCAGCGGCAGGTCGGCGTTGTTGGCAACTTCAGCCACTGCATCAAGATCGGTGATGTAACCTCCCGGATTCGCGATACTTTCACAGAAAATGGCGCGGGTGTCATCGTCGATGGCGGCGGCCAAAGCGTCGATATCGTCGAAATCGACGAACTTGGCCGACCAGCCGAAACGCTTGATCGTCTGGCTGAACTGCGTGACCGTCCCGCCGTAGAGCCGGGTCGAGGCGATCACGTTCTTTCCCGGCCCCATCAGCGGAAACAGCGCCATGATCTGCGCCGCGTGCCCCGACGAGCAACAGACCGCGCCCGCCCCCCCTTCGAGTGCCGCAACGCGCTCTTGCAGCACGGCAACGGTCGGGTTGGTGAGCCGCGAATAGATATAGCCCACCTCCTGAAGGTTGAAGAGCGCCGCGGCATGGTCGGCATCGCGGAACACATAGGCCGTGGTCTGATAGATCGGCGTCTGCCGCGCCCCCGTGGCCGGATCGGGGCGTGCGCCGGCGTGGATCTGAAGCGTGTCGAAACCGTAAGCCATGAAAGGCCCTCCCTTGCGTTCATTTGCCACAGGATTAGGCCATTCCGCTGCGCCCGACAACTGGCCCCTCGGCGCAAAGACCGATTTCATCGCCTCACCCCGCCAGACCAGAACATTCGCCGCATCGGTCGCGCCAAACCCGAACGCTCGTTCGTGGCGTTAACGCATCCAGAACCCTTCGCGTTTAAGACGGTTGCGAATGGCCTGTTCGCGGCGTGGCAGATCGTTCTGGTCGAAAAGGGCGCGCGCCTTGTGGCCGCGGTTCTGATAGACCATGCGCTTGATCGGTTCGTATTGCTTGAGAACCTTCTTGATCCGGTTCGGTGCGGCCACCTCTTCCAGCGCGGCGACCACTTGGTCGGATTCGCGCGCGTAAAGCATCGGAAACAGGCGATAGTGGCAGCTGACCGTGCCATCGAGATAGCCCTCGGGCAGGGCATCCCGCCCGCCGCCAAGCCCGTGCATCACCAGCGGCAGCGCGACCTGGTCAAGCCACGGGTCCATGACCTGGCCGATCAGTTCCGGGGGCGGATCGTCGCGAATGGCGATCGCATAGGACAGGAACGTCTCGCCAAAGACGCGCGGGCAATCGTAAAAGAAATACCCGGCATTGAAATAGAGATAGCGGCGCCAGTATTCGTCAGGCTGCGACAGGTCGAGCGAGCTTGCATAATCGAGCCCGAACTTGTCATAGAGCGATTTCCAGATCTGCCCGTATCCCGGTCCGTAAAGCTCGATCTGCGGCCACGTGCCCTCGCGCCGCAGCGATGCGCTCGGGCGGCTGAAATCGAACGGCACCTGCATCAGATCCCCGGTGATCAGCGTATCGGTATCGAAAAACACGAACGGCTCCCCCTCGGGTAGTGCAGCGAGCGCCTCGATCTTGTTGCCATAGGGATAAGATTCTCCAAAGTGTTTGTTTTCAAAAGGTAATATTTCGGCCTCGAGCTCATCGAGCAGAGCGAGGACGTCGCCGTTTCCCATCCGCGGATCCGATTGCCATGCGGGGCCGGGTTGCGGTTCCGTGATGAACAGACGGCCGGGAAAATCCGGCGAGAAATGGCGCAATGAGGCCGCGAACAGCAGGGCCTCATATTGCAAACGGCCGTTCTGGCCGACAACCATCACGTTGAAGCTTTTGCCTTGCCGCGGCTTTTCGGCCATTATTCGAACTGCCCTTTGACTGCCCATCTCTACTATAGGCGAGCGTATCCGGCGGACAAAGGGCGATTGATTGAATTATCGGGAAAAGGGATACTCATGCTTGATCTTTTTTTCATCCTGATCGCCATCGGCCTTGGTTCAGCCGACGAAGACGGGCGTGCAAACGCGGCGGGTTCGGATGCGTCGGCGGCTGATCAGACGGAAGCGTCGTCTCAGCGGTACGAGGGCGAACCGCAGGTCCCCATCGGAAAATTCACCACGGCAACCGAGGTCAAGCCGATCATGAACGCGACCAGGGGAAATTGGGTGGCCGTGCGGGAGTATGACGGTAACGATCTGATATATATGACACATATTCTTTCGTGGCGGTGCGGAATGGTCGGATTGCGATACGCGGTCAATGACGGGCCAATGCGGGATTGGCCGCTGGCGGCATGTCTCGAAGACACCCCACAACCCAATGCGATTCCACAGGATGCCACCATCTACGAGGTTCATCCGCTGGGTTCGATCGCCTCGATCGAGGTGGAAATCATCTATGATGATCTCACGCGTGAACGGGCACGCTTCGAGCGCAAGGCAATCCTGATGCCCTGAACATGTCTGTCATCTCGGGGACTTGGGGAGTGGTGGACCCAACGGGAGCGGAATCGAACCGCCTCTTTGAAGTCCTCCAGGAATGGGAACACCATCTCGCACCATATGATCTAAGTGATCTGAGGTGCGGCGATGAGCATCTTAGATAAAAAATTCAATAAGTTAGCCAAGGACCAGCGGCCTAAGTATCCGCCGCCGTTCTCACTGCGCCTTACCTTCGAAGAGCGGGCGAAGCTGGATATGTTGCGGGGCAGCATGCCGCTGGGGCGGTATATCCGCGAGCAAGTGCTCGGGGATGATGCTGCGCCGCGAAAAAAGCGTGGGCGTCATCCGGTCAAAGATCATGAAGCCCTGGGGCGTGTCTTGGGCGCGCTCGGCTCGTCGCGCTTGTCCTCCAATCTGAACCAGCTCGCCCGCGCTTCCAATACCGGATCATTGCCAGTGACGCCGGAGACAGAAGATGAACTTCGCCAAGCCTGCGCTGATGTGCAGGCCATGCGGCAGGACTTGCTGCGGGCGCTTGGCAGCCTCTCGGAAGGAGGTGAGCCATGATTCTGAAAGGCTCTCAGCGCGGAAACGCCGCCAAGCTCGCCCGTCATCTAATGAATGTGAAGGATAATGAGCATGTTGAACTGCATGAGCTTCGGGGCTTCGTCTCTGATGAACAGCTCCTTGATGCCCTTCTAGAAGCGCAAGCCATTGCCAAGGGCACGCGCTGCCAGCAGCACCTGTTCTCGCTCAGCCTAAACCCACCGGAAGATGAGCGAGTTGATGTCGCCACGTTTGAGGCAGCCATCGAACTGGCTGAGCAGCGCCTCGGTCTGGACGAGCACCCCCGCGCCATTGTCTTCCATGAAAAGGAAGGCAGGCGGCACGCGCATGCAGTCTGGTCGCGGATTGAT
>JAABTV010000071.1 GCA_011389685.1 Paracoccaceae bacterium | reverse complement strand
TTCGGCGAGCGCTTCGACGCTTGAGTATCTCAAACCGCATGGACCGGGCCGGATACACAGAGTTCATGACACTCCCGCTTGCCTTCGCCCTTGATGTAGAACGCGGCATTGAACCCGGTCGTCATGTTCAAACCGTTTTCCGACACGCCGCCGGAATTCTGGTGCCATCCGCCGCTGATCGCGAGCGGCGAAACCGGGAATTCCCAGTCCAGCAGGTTCAGAACGGTCTGCGTGTCTGCGCCGGTCTCATACTTGACCTGATCCTGGCGCGGCGGCGGCGGCAGGGACGGGTCCACCGGAATCACGATGCTGGGCAGGTCCTGACCGTATTTGTCAGGCTGCAGGCGCCAGCGCGGGCCCATCACATACTCGCCGTTCTCGTCCAGGATGGCGGTAAAGGGCTCTCGGTCCATCGTGGTGTACCAGGCATTGGTAAAGCCTTCGGCTCCATCCGTTGCTCCGATCGCCGCCAAGTCGCTGCTGGCCCACAGGTCGACCAGGGCCGAGTCCTTGAGAATCGTACCAGCCGGGTAGAATGTGCCGTCACCGGCGTAATAGGCATCGGTCGATGTCCAGACCGTTCGCCCGGTCTCGCCGTTGTAATCCTCGATCACCTCATAGGAGGGCAGGATGCCAATGGCCCCCTCGTTCTCGTAATCCTCGGGGCGGATCTGGTCGTTCGGGTTGTTGGTGATCTGGTGTTGCGTCACCAACTCGGCGTCGGTTACCCTGTAGAGGGACAGCAACCCGTCACTTTCCGTATCCGGCGCGGTCCATTCGTCGGGCAGCGGCATCTCGGCATCAAGGCGCACATCATTCGGGCGTTTCACCGTGTTGCCCCAACGATACAGCAGCTTGCCGTCGTCCTTGACCGTCACCGAGTAATCCGAGCTGGCGGCGATGTTCTGGGTGATGTCGCTTTCATTCGGAGCGAGAACATCCTTGATGTCTGCGAGCCCATCGCCATTGGTGTCGCCGGCGATACCGATGGCATCGGCCACGCTCATGCCATCATAGGTTCCGCCGATCACGAACAATTCGTCATCGAGCGGATAAAGCGCATCCGGATCACCCGGGAAGAGTTGGTCCGAAAGGACGTTCTGCATCACCACGTAATGCTCGGTCGATGCCTTGACGGTCTGCCCGCCGATACCGGCCAGCCAGGTTCCAAGAACCGCAGGCGTCTTGAACGTGTCGGTGGGTGCGTCCTGCACGACGATGCCCAGCTGTTCGCCGCCGTCGCCGGTCAGGTCACCGACCCAGCCTTCCTCATGTTCCGGGTTGGCAAGGAAATCCTTTTGGATCGCATCGCCGAAATCGGTCACAATGAAACCGAAATCGCTGTTGACCGGATAAAGGTTGACACCCTCGTTGGTAACCCTCGGTGTCGCGCTGAAGTCGATCATCGAGTTGTCGCCATCCGGCAGATCGCCCTGGCGCAGCCCGTCGAATGTCCCGGTGACATCGGCCGTGCTGAATGTGTGTGAAACCCGATACATCGGGTTGGTGTTGACAATCGGATCTGGGTCGCTCATGACGTGTTTCTCCCCACAAAGAGCTAAGCTATTGAAGTGTTTAGGCTTGTTCACGAAAAATGTGTCACTCGTCCTGTTTGGGCACAGCCCCTCAGGTGACCCACGCAAGGTGCCGCTGGGCCAATTTCCTGTCTGTCTTGATACCTGACGTGGTTCCCCCATTTCGGCGGGTGTCGAGCAAGGCCGAATCATGCGCCCGATAGATATGTTAACATCTGAATATTCGAATTAAATTGATTTGAGTCAATTTCCTGTGCGTGGTCTCCTCTTTCCGCCCCATCCTGAACAAGACCCGGTGAAAAGCCCTGGCCTGAAGAACCTGTTCAGAAAGACGGATCCACCCTACATGGCATTCCACTGTTCATTTACAGGCCACCATTCATGGTTCAAACGGCCTCGACGGATTGATTTCACAACCCATTTCAGGGGCTTGACCCTGTTGGAGATGGCCATCATCGCCGTCGACGCGGCTCAGAGTTGCGAATTGACCCGCCGCACCGTCTCGATCCGCGCGGCGTTGGGCGGGTGGGTGCCCAGAAAGCGGTTGCCGGGATCGGGAATGCGGGTAAAGAATGCGGCCCCCCGGACCGGGTCATACCCCGCCCTGCGCGCGATCACCGTGCCCAGCGCGTCGGCCTCGAGTTCGAATTCCTTGGAATAGCTGCGCGCGCCTACCGCTGCACCCAGATCCTGCGCGCTCCTCACCCCGCTGGCATCTGCCCCGGTCAGCACCGCAAGCCCCCCAAAGATCACCGCGCCGGCCGCCGCATTCTGCTTCTGGCGGGGCAGGTGTCCGGCAATGTGATGCGCCGCTTCGTGGCTCATGACAAAGGCCATCTCGTCGGCGTTGCGCACATCCGCGATCAACGCCAGCGTGAAGGCCAGAACCGGCCGGCCGGTTCGGTCAACCGTCTGATAGGCATTGGGCGGCTGGCCTGCGCGATCGTCCACGACGATCAGGAAATCGCAATTCGCTCGCGGCAGACGGGTCCGGCATTCGCGCTCGGCCACCGGCTCGACCGTCTGCACCACCTCGACGAACTGCTTCGCGGACCGCTGCGCCGAAAGCCGCGCGCTCGCATCCGCCACGGCCACGGGCCGCGTGGTCGGCGCTTGTGGCGGCGCCGGGGCCATGCACCCCGAAAGCCCGACAAACAGAATGAGACCGGCCAGAATCCGCATCGCTCAACCCTTTTCAAGTTCCGTGTTAAATAGCACGCATCCGGCTCCGCTCCAGCCCCTCTCGCGCGCACGTGTTCCCGATTGGCCTGTGTCGGCGTTCCATTGTCTCCATGAGGCCGGAAAACTCAAGGCTTGCACCGCGCCATTGGCGCAATATTGTGGTCCCATGTTTTCCATTGAACACGAATTCGACTCGACCGTCGTCACCCTCGTCGATCAGGGGCCCGCGCCGCTGCAAGAGGACGTGATCGTCAACGCTTTCGCCGAATGCGTCACCGTCGAACAATACGACCCGCGCACCGACAGCACCCAGAAGATCACCCTTTCGATGCAGCAGCTGCGCGATCTCGGCGCGGCGCTCAACCTGCCCGAAGGGGTCTATACGCTCCCCCCCAAGGGCTGAGCGCCGCCCCGCTCAATCGACGCGGAAAAGCTTGTCGCGCGCCGTCTGGCCGCGCAGCAGGACAAGGCGCGATTTCGCCACCCCCAACGCCCGGGCCAGCATCTTCTGCACGGCGACATTGGCCTTGCCCCCCTCGGGCGCCACGGTGACATAGGCCCGGATCACGCCTGCGTCATGGATGATCCGGTTGCGCGACGCCCCGGGCGTGACACGCACGGCGATCTCGGCCCCCGGACGGGCCAGATGGGAAAGATCGGGATCGGTCATGCGCCCAGTCCTAAACGTTTCGGGAAATGCCTGAAACATCCATTTCCCGAGACGCAATTGGCGCACTCCCATCTTTTCAACACCGCGTCGCGGTTGCATTTTCGCGCCACCCAAGTCCAAATCCCCGTAAGGATTCGGAGGGGACAGACATGACAACCGGCTTTTTCTGGGACGAGAAATGTTTCTGGCACGGCGGCGGAGCCTATGCGCTCACCCTGCCCGTCGGGGATTTCGTGCAGCCTCTGGTGGCGGGCGGGTTGCCCGAACACCCCGAAACCAAGCGCCGGCTCAAGAACCTGATGGAAGTCACCGGCATCGTCGATGAACTGGCGATGCAATCCGCGCCGCAGGCCACCTGGGGCGATCTGGCGCGCGTGCATCCCGAAAGCTTCCTCACGAAATTCAAGGAAACCTCGGATGCCGGCGGCGGTGAGCTGGGCCTGCGCACCCCGTTCCTCAAGGGCGGGTTCGAGATTGCGGCGCTCTCGGCGGGCCTCGCCAAGGAGGCCCTGCGCCAGGTGCTCGACGGCGATCTCGACAATGCCTATGCGCTCTCGCGCCCGCCCGGGCATCACTGCCTGCCCGACTGGCCCAACGGCTTTTGCCTGCTCAACAACATCGCCATCGCGATCGAGGCCGCCATCGCCGCCGGTCAGGCCAGCCGCTTTGCGGTTGTCGATTGGGACGTGCATCACGGCAACGGCACCGAGGCGATCTTCTATGACCGCGACGACGTGCTGACGATCTCGGTGCACGAGGAATACAACTACCCCACCGACACCGGCGACATCACCGATCGCGGCACCGGCGCGGGGGCGGGCTACAACATGAACATCCCCCTGCCCCCCGGCGCCGGCCACAACACCTATCTCGAAGTGATGGACCGCCTCGTTCTGCCGAAACTCGAAGCCTACCAGCCCGAGGTGATCATCGTCGCCTGCGGCTATGACTCCTCGACCTTCGATCCCATCGCCCACATGCTCTGCACCCAGGAAACCTATCGCGCCATGACCGCCCAGGTGCGGGATCTCGCCGAACGGTTTTGCGAGGGCAAGCTGGTGATGGTCCACGAAGGCGGCTATTCCGAGGCTTACGTGCCCTTCTGTGGCCACGCGGTGATCGAGGAACTGTCCGGCTCGCCCCAAGCCGCGCCCGACCCGCTGGCCGCCACCGTCGCCAAGAGGCAACCCAACGCCCGGCAACAGGCCTTCTTCTCCGACCTGATCTCCGATTTCGAACGTGAACTGATGGGCTGACCTTCGGCTTCATCTGACCCCAAATACCTCGGGGTCCGGGGCAGAGCCCCGGTTCCACCGTCCAGATCCACCACGCCCGCCGCCCGAGAGGCAAACGACCACCAGAGGAGCCGCCCCATGCCCGCACCCAACCCGGCCGCGCTCGATTTTCTGCTGACCCGCCGCTCACGCCCGGCCAAGACCCTGACCGCCCCCGCCCCGACCCGCGACGACCTGATGCCGCTGCTCACCGCCGCCGCGCGCAGCCCCGACCATGGCAAGCTCGAACCCTGGCGTTTCATCGTGATCGAGCGCCCCGCCATGGCGCGGCTCGCCGATCTGGCCGAAACCCGCGCCCGGGCCGAGGGGCAGGCGGATGACGACATCGCCAAGGCCCGGCAACAATTCGACCAGGGCCAGCTCGCCGTCGCCGTGATCGAGACCCGCAAGCCATCGCCGAAGATTCCCGCCATCGAACAAAGCTATTCCGCCGGCGCGGTCTGTCTCGCGCTTCTCAACGCCGCGCTGGCGGCGGGCTGGGGGGCCAACTGGCTGACCGGTTTTGCCGCCCATGACCGCGGCTTCTGCCAGGCCGGGCTGGGGCTGGGCGAGAACGAAAGCGTCGCGGGCTTCATCCATATCGCCACCGAAACCAGCGCCCCGCCCGAGCGACCGCGCCCCGATATCAAGGCGATCACCACATGGCTTTCGGACTGATCCTGTCAAGCTTTGGCCGCGCGCTGGCACAGATCGGCGACCGCCGGTTTCGCCGGGTTCTGCTGATCGGCATCGCGCTCACGCTCGCGCTGCTCATCGCGGCCTATGCCGGTCTGCTGTGGCTGGTGGAGCTGGCCGTCGGCCCCGAGGGCTATTTCGGCGTGCTGGGCCGGATCGAATGGCTCGACGACCTGCTGTCCTGGTCATCACTGATCTTCATGCTGGTGCTGTCGGTCTTTCTGATGGTGCCGGTGGCCTCGGCCATCACCTCGATGTTCCTCGACGAGGTGGCACAGGCGGTCGAGGATCGCCACTATGCCCACCTGCCCCGTGTGCCCGGCCTGTCCTTCTACGAGGAAGCGCGCGACACGATCAATTTTCTCGGCCTTCTGATCGGCGCGAACCTGCTGGCCTTCATCCTCTACGCGATGTTTCCGCCCGCCGCGCTCTTCATCTTCTGGGGGCTCAACGGCTATCTGCTCGGGCGCGAGTATTTCCAGCTCGCCGCGATGCGCCGCCTTGGACGCGAAGGTGCCCGAGCGCTGCGAAAACGCCATCGCGCGACGGTCTGGGCGGCGGGCGTGCTCATGGCCATGCCGCTCAGCCTGCCGCTGGTCAATCTCTTCATCCCGATCCTCGGCGCGGCCACCTTCACCCACATCTTTCACGGGTTGAAAGACCGCTGATCCATCCGATCCGCTTCCCGAATCACTCGACTTGCGACGGCGGTCCCATCCGCTCGAACCAGTCGAGATCGCGCACCGTGATCGTGCCGCTGATGATGATGCCCGCGATGATCGCCCACAGCACGAAGGCCACGAAGGTCGTGATGATCGCCTTGCCCTTCAGGTGATGCTCATGCGGCGCCCCGGCCTGGGTGCCGCGCACGACCTCGCCCACATCGCCCTGGGTCTTGAGCCGGATCGGGATGATCACCAGCAGCGTGAGGAACCACAGCACCGCATAGAGCACCAGCGCCGACGTGACCCCCATCAGACCTGCTCCAACTCGACCAGCGTGCCCTGGAAATCCTTGGGATGCAGAAACAGCACCGGCTTGCCATGGGCGCCGATCTTCGGCTCGCCATCGCCCAGCACCCGTGCGCCCGTCGCCTTGAGGTGGTCGCGCGCCGCGATGATGTCCTCGACCTCGTAACAGACATGGTGAATCCCGCCCGACGGGTTCTTGTCGAGAAAGCCCTGGATCGGCGAGTTTTCCCCGAGGGGATAAAGCAGCTCGATCTTGGCGTTGGGCAATTCGATGAAGATCACCGTCACCCCGTGATCGGGCTCGTCCTGCGGCGCCCCCACCCTGGCCCCCAGCGCGCCCGCATATTGCGCGGCGGCGGCTTCGAGGTCGGGAACGGCAATGGCAACGTGATTCAATCGGCCGATCATCGGGCAGTCTCCTTGCTGGGGCGGTAGCGCCGGTTTGACAGGTCTTATGGGGTCCGCAGCCCTTTGACGCAAGCACCCGGCGGAATTTGTCGCAGCCTTAACCTTGCGTTAGGCAAGAGCGCGCCATGCTCGGGCCATCGCCGCTGCCAAAGGAGATCCGACATGGATGATTTCAACAACCTCGCCCCGCAAAACGCGCCCACCTCCAACCGGCCGCTGCTCGGCCTCACCATCCTCGTGGTCGAGGACAGCCGCTTCGCCTGCGAGGCGATGCGCCTTCTGTGCCTGCGCTCGGGTGCGCGGATCCGGCGGGCCGATTGCCTGGCTTCGGCCCGCCGCCACCTTCAGGTCTATCGCCCCTCGGTCATCATCGTCGATCTCGGCCTGCCCGACGGCTCCGGGCTCGACCTGATCGCGGATCTGAACCGGCTCGCCCCGCGCATCGGCGTCATCCTCGCCACCAGCGGCGATGACGGGGCCGAGGCCAGGGCCATGGACGCCGGCGCGGACGGTTTCATGGCCAAGCCGGTGACCCGCATCGCCAGCTTCCAGTCGATGATCCTAGCCGGCCTGCCCGCCGACCGCCAGCCCGCCGGCCCGCGCCTTCTGACCGAGGACGAGGTGCGCCCCGATGCCCTCGCCTATCGTGACGACATGGCCCATGCCGCCGACCTTCTTGGCGACGATCAGGATGGGCGGGTGCTCGATTACGTGGCGCAGTTCATCGGCGGCGTGGCGCGCAGCGCCGACGACGACACGCTTGCCGAGGCCGCCGTGGCACTGGCCGAAACCCGCCGCACCGGCGCCCCCACCCGCGCCGAGCTCGCCCGCCTCGCCGGCCTGGTGCAGACCCGGCTCAGCGAACGCATCGCGATGTAACTGTGACCTTTCAACAGGTTGTCCATCGGATCCAATCCGTTGCGGCCAACCACGGATCTCACTCCCGCTCGATCGCCCGCAGGCTCAGTTCCATCAACTGTTCGGGGCTGGCCTCCGACGGGGCGTTCATCATCAGGTCTTCGGCGCGCTGGTTCATCGGGAACATGATGACCTCGCGGATGTTGGGCTCGTCGGCCAGCAGCATCACCATCCGGTCGATCCCCGCGGCACAGCCGCCATGCGGCGGGGCGCCGTATTTGAAGGCGCTGACCATGCCGCCAAAGCGTTTCTCGACCTCGTCCTTGCCATACCCTGCCAACTCGAACGCGCGATACATGATGTCGAGCTTATGGTTCCGGATCGCCCCCGACACCAGTTCATACCCGTTGCAGGCCAGGTCATACTGGTAGCCCAGCACGTCGAGCGGATCGCCCTCCAGCGCCTCCATCCCGCCCTGCGGCATCGAGAACGGGTTGTGGGAAAAGTCGATCTCGCCGCTCTCGTCGTCCTTCTCGTACATCGGGAAATCGACCACCCAGGCAAAGGCAAAGCGGTTCTTCTCGGTCAGGTTCAACTCCTCGCCGATCACGTTGCGCGCGCGCCCCGCCACAGCCTCGAAACCGGCCGGCTTGCCACCGAGGAAGAACGCCGCATCCCCCTTGCCAAGGCCAAGCTGCCGGCGGATCGCCTCGGTCCGCTCGGGGCCGATATTCTTGGCCAGCGGCCCGGCGGCCTCCATGCCATCCGCACCCTCACGCCAGAAGATATACCCCATCCCCGGCAGCCCCTCTTTCTGGGCATAGGCGTTCATCCGGTCGCAGAACTTGCGCGACCCGCCGCCCGGCGCGGGAATGGCGCGCACTTCGGTGCCCTCCTGCTCCAGCAGCCGAGTAAAGATCGCAAAGCCCGACCCCCGGAAATGCTCCGACACCTCCTGCATCTTCAGGGGATTGCGCAGGTCCGGCTTGTCGGTGCCATACCATTTCATCGCATCGCCATAGCGGATGCGCGGCCACAGCTTATCGACCTTGTGGCCGCCACCGAATTCCTCGAACACGCCCTCGATGACCGGCTGAATGGTGGCGAACACGTCCTCCTGCTCGACGAAGGACATCTCCATGTCGAGCTGGTAGAAATCCGTGGGCGAGCGGTCGGCGCGCGGGTCTTCGTCGCGAAAACACGGCGCGATCTGGAAATAGCGGTCGAACCCGCTGACCATGATCAACTGCTTGAACAGCTGCGGCGCCTGCGGCAGCGCATAGAAGCGCCCCGGATGCAGGCGGCTCGGCACCAGGAAATCGCGCGCGCCCTCGGGGCTTGACGCGGTGATGATCGGGGTCTGGTATTCGCGGAACCCCTTGTCCCACATCCGGCGCCGGATGCTCGCCACCATGTCGCTGCGCAGCTTCATGTGGCTTTGCATCTTCTCGCGCCGCAGATCGAGATAGCGATAGCGCAGCCGCGTTTCCTCGGGATATTCCTGATCGCCGAACACCATCAGCGGCAATTCCCCCGCCGCGCCCAGAACCTCGACATCGCGGATATAGACCTCGATCTCGCCGGTGGGAATCCTCGGGTTGATCAGCGACGCATCGCGCGCCTTCACGCTGCCATCGATGCGCACGCACCATTCCGAGCGCAGTTTCTCGACCTCGGCAAAGACCGGACTGTCGGGATCGCACAGCACCTGGGTGATGCCGTAATGGTCGCGCAGATCGACGAACAGAACCCCGCCGTGATCGCGCACGCGATGCACCCAACCCGACAGGCGGACGCTCTCGCCCACGTTTTCCTTTGTCAGTGCGGCGCAGGTATGGCTGCGATAGGCGTGCATGTCTCGTCCCTTCCAAGGCTTGCAGGGGTGGTTGAACCGGTCGCGTCGATACACCTTGCATGACCACCAAAGTCAAGGCCCCGGGGCCGGAACCCGCCCATCCCGTTGCAGGGGCTTTGCGAAATCGAAAAAATCCACTAAATTGACGCTTGGGCAGGAAAAAATATGGGCGGATGTCACGCCCCGGCCACAAGACAGGGGCGAGGCAAGGATCACGAGTTTTTCCGCGCGCAGAGTTCGGCGCGCAGCAAGAAGGGAGAGACGCATGTGGCCCCGGATACTCGATCGCTTTCTGGCACATCTCATTCGTGACGGCGATTTCTCGGTCACATTGCCCGACGGGCAGACCCGGAATTACGGCAACGGACGGGGCGCGCGCATCGCGGTCACGTTGCATGACCCGGCCCTGCCCCGCCGGTTGGTGCTCAACCCCGAAATGGCGTTGGGCGAGGGCTACATGGACGGCACCCTCACCATCGAGGGCGACGACCTTTACGGTTTTCTCACCCTGGCGATCCGCAACGTCGCAAGCCACGGACAGCCATGGTTCCGCCGCCCGCTCGAAACCCTGCGCCGCGCCGGTCGCCAGCTTCAACAATTCAACCCGGCGTCGCGCGCACGCTCCAATGTCGAGCATCACTATGACCTCTCGGGCGAGCTTTATGATCTCTTCCTCGACGAAGACCGGCAATATTCCTGCGCCTATTTCGCGCACCCCGACATGACCCTGGACGAGGCGCAAGAAGCCAAGAAACGCCATATCGCCAGGAAACTGCGGGTCGAACCGGGGATGCGGGTGCTCGATATCGGCTGTGGCTGGGGCGGCATGGGGCTCACGCTGGCGCGCGACTTCGGCGCCGACGTCACCGGCGTGACGCTCTCGACCGAACAGCACGCCATGGCCAACAAGCGCGCCGAAGAGGCCGGGCTGGCCGACCGCGCCCGCTTCCTGCTCAAGGATTACCGCGATGTCACCGGCAAGTTCGACCGGATCGTCTCTATCGGCATGTTCGAACATGTCGGCGTGCCGCATTACGGCACTTATTTCGAGAAGATCGAGGATCTGCTGACCGAAACCGGCATCGCCCTCGTCCACACAATCGGCCGCTCCAACCCGCCTGGCGCAACCAGCCCCTGGATCGCGAAATACATCTTTCCCGGCGGCTACGTGCCCGCCCTGTCCGAGGTGATGGCCACGGTCGAACCGCGCGGCCTCGTCACCACCGATATCGAGGTCTGGCGCCTGCATTACGCCGAGACTCTGCGCCACTGGCACGACCGTTTCATCGCCAATATCGACAAGGCCCGCGCGCTCTATGACGACCGGTTCTGCCGGATGTGGCGCTATTACCTGATCGCCTGCGAACTCACCTTCCGCCACAATGCGCAGGTCGTGTTCCAGGTGCAGCTTTCGCCGGATCAGGCCGCGGTCCCGCTCACCCGCGATTATCTCTATCCCGACCCGTCCGGGGCCGATTACATCCGCGCGGCGGAATGATCGGCAAGGGTGCAAAAATGGTCCCGTCATGGTCACATTCCTGCCCCTCTCTCCTTGTTAGATTGCAATGATCGCAATTGACAGGACAGACCGAGGACAGGAACGTGCCACCAATCGCCAGACCGATCGCATCACTTATCCCCCGTCTTTCCGCGGGTGCCGCCGCCCTGCGTGACCGCATTGCGCAAAGCCTGCGCAAACGCTCGCCGCGCGACCTGCCGCACACGCTGCGCCTTTATCGCCCTGACGATCTGGGCATGGCCTATCTCTGGCTTGACGTGGCCGACGGGGTGGTGACCCTCAAGGTCGGCACTCTCGGTCATCCGAGCGAAACCGCGCAATACGATGCGGCCGACTGGCCACGCATCCACGACCATCTCGACGCCCTGCGCGATATGGGCTTTGCCGAGATTCCCGATCACGAGATGGAATTCCTGCAGATCGTCCACCCGGTCACCGGCGATACCACCGAAGCCGATGAACGCGCCCGCCGCGATGCGCTGATCGAACATGCGAACGGCTTCCTTGCCCGGACGGGCCAGGGGCGCTGGATCGAGTCGACAACCGGCGACTGCACGATGGAGACCGGGTTTCTCGTTGTCGATTATGACATCGCCCGCGCCACGCTCTGCGATCTGCTCGACGCAAGCGATTTCAGCGACTACCTCTCGATCCGGCACCGTTTCGAACCGGCATTCGACAGCGATGGCGAAACACTCGATCCCGCGCTCGACGCGCTTCCGCCCGATCCCGAATCGGAATTTCCCCATTCCGACGCGCGCCAGGCCCACGTTCGCCCCCGGCGCATTGCCACGCATCCTTTCGCCGATCTCTCCCCGGCCTCCTGACCGGCCCCGGCGCAGGTCGCCGCACATCCCGATCCTCCCCGATCCGCCCTTGCACGTGGGGCCGCGTTGTCTATAACCCACGACAATTTGCGCCACATGATGCCCGGGGACGAACCATGCCGAAAAGAACCGATATCAAGTCGATCATGATCATCGGGGCGGGGCCGATCATCATCGGCCAGGCCTGCGAATTCGACTATTCCGGCGCCCAGGCCTGCAAGGCCCTGCGCGAAGAGGGTTACCGCGTCATCCTCGTCAATTCCAACCCCGCCACGATCATGACCGACCCGGGGCTGGCCGACGCCACCTATATCGAACCGATCACCCCCGAAGTGGTCGCCAGGATCATCGAGAAGGAACGCCCCGACGCGCTCCTGCCGACGATGGGCGGTCAGACCGGCCTCAACACCTCGCTCAAGCTCGAGGAAATGGGCGTGCTCGCGAAATTCGGCGTCGAGATGATCGGCGCCAAGCGCGAGGCCATCGAAATGGCCGAGGACCGCAAGCTCTTTCGCGAGGCGATGGACCGGCTCGGCATCGAGAACCCGCGCGCCACCATCGTCACCGCCCCCAAGGACGAACAGGGCCGCTTCGACCTTGCCGCTGGGGTGCAGACAGCGCTCGACGCGCTCGAGGATATCGGCCTGCCCGCGATCATCCGCCCGGCCTATACCCTGGGCGGCACCGGCGGCGGCGTCGCCTATAACCGCGACGATTACATCCATTACTGCCGCTCGGGCATGGACGCCTCGCCGGTAGGGCAGATCCTCGTCGATGAATCGCTCCTCGGCTGGAAAGAATTCGAGATGGAGGTCGTGCGCGACAAGGCCGACAACGCGATCATCGTCTGCGCGATCGAGAACGTCGACCCGATGGGCGTGCATACCGGCGATTCGATCACCGTGGCCCCCGCGCTCACCCTCACCGACAAGGAATACCAGATCATGCGCAACGGCTCGATCGCCGTGCTGCGCGAGATCGGGGTCGAGACCGGCGGCTCCAACGTTCAATGGGCGGTGAACCCCGAAGACGGCCGCATGGTCGTGATCGAGATGAACCCCCGCGTCAGCCGCTCCTCGGCGCTGGCGTCCAAGGCCACCGGCTTTCCGATCGCCAAGATCGCGGCCAAACTCGCCGTCGGCTACACGCTCGACGAGCTCGACAACGACATCACCCGCGTGACCCCGGCCAGTTTCGAGCCGACCATAGACTATGTCGTCACCAAGATCCCGAAATTCGCCTTCGAAAAATTCCCCGGCTCCAAGCCGCACCTCACCACCGCGATGAAATCCGTGGGCGAGGCCATGGCCATCGGCCGCACCATCCACGAAAGCTTGCAAAAGGCGCTCGCCTCGATGGAATCCGGCCTCACCGGCTTTGACGAGATCGCGATCCCCGGCGTCGGCACCGACCCCTGGTCGCCCGCCCCCGAAAAGGCCGCGGTGATCAAGGCGATCAGCCAGCAAACCCCGGACCGCATGCGCACCATCGCCCAGGCCATGCGCCACGGGCTCACCAATGACGAGATCCACGCCGTCACCATGTTCGACCCGTGGTTCCTCGCCCGCATCCGCGAGATCGTCGAGACCGAGAAAGCGGTGCGCGAAGCGGGGTTGCCAACCGACGCACCCGGCCTGCGCAGGCTCAAGATGATGGGCTTTACCGACGCGCGCCTGGCCAGCCTCACCGGGTTCACCGAATCCGACGTGCGCCGCGCCCGCGTGAGCCATGGCGTCACCGCCGTGTTCAAGCGCATCGACACCTGCGCCGCCGAGTTCGAGGCCCAGACCCCCTACATGTATTCCACCTACGAATCCCCCGCCATGGGCGAGGTCGAATGCGAGGCCCGGCCCTCGAACCGCAAGAAGGTGGTCATCCTCGGCGGCGGCCCCAACCGCATCGGCCAGGGGATCGAGTTCGACTATTGCTGCTGTCACGCCTGCTTCGCGCTCACCGATGCGGGTTACGAGACGATCATGATCAACTGCAACCCCGAGACGGTCAGCACCGACTACGACACCTCGGACCGGCTCTATTTCGAACCGCTCACCTTCGAGCACGTGATGGAAATCCTGCGCGTCGAACAGGACAACGGCACCCTGCACGGTGTCATCGTGCAATTCGGCGGCCAGACGCCGCTCAAACTCGCCAACGCGCTCGACGCCGAGGGCATCCCGATCCTCGGCACCACGCCCGACGCCATCGACCTTGCAGAAGACCGCGAGCGGTTCCAGGCGCTGATCAATCAGCTTGGCCTCAAGCAGCCCAGGAACGGCATCGCCTCGAGTGACGCCCAGGCGCTGGCCATCGCCGAGGAGATCGGCTTCCCGCTGGTCATTCGCCCCTCCTACGTGCTGGGCGGGCGCGCGATGGAGATCGTGCGCGACATGGACCACCTCACCCGCTACATCTCCGAGGCCGTGGTGGTTTCGGGCAAGAGCCCGGTGCTGCTCGACAGCTATCTTTCGGGCGCGGTCGAGCTGGATGTCGATGCGCTTTGCGACGGCACATCGGTGCATGTCGCGGGCATCATGCAGCATATCGAAGAGGCCGGCGTGCATTCCGGCGACAGTGCCTGTTCGCTGCCCCCCTACTCGCTCTCGCGCGCGATCATCGACGAGATCAAGCAACAGACCGAGGCGCTGGCCCTGGCGCTCAACGTCGTCGGCCTCATGAACGTGCAATTCGCGATCAAGCAAAATGACGCCGGCGCGGACGAGATCTTCCTGATCGAGGTCAACCCCCGCGCCTCGCGCACCGTGCCCTTCGTGGCCAAGGCCACGGATTCGGCCATCGCCTCCATCGCCGCGCGGCTGATGGCGGGCGAGCCGATGGAGAATTTCCCGCTGCGCGCGCCCTACGCGGCCGATGCCAAGCCCGGCACCCTCAAATCCGCCGACCCGATGACGCTGGCCGACCCCGACATGCCGTGGTTCTCGGTCAAGGAGGCGGTGCTGCCCTTCGCCCGCTTCCCCGGCGTCGATACCATCCTCGGCCCCGAGATGCGCTCCACCGGCGAGGTGATGGGCTGGGATCGCTCCTTCCCGCTGGCCTTTCTCAAGGCCCAGATGGGCGCGGGCGTCGATCTGCCCGCCTCGGGCCGGGTGTTTTTTTCGATCAAGGATGCCGACAAGACCGCACAACTGGTGGAGACCGCGCAAATCCTTGTCGCGCAAGGCTTTTCCATCACCGCCACCTCCGGCACCGCCGCCTTTCTCGAAAGCCACGGCATCGCCTGCGACGTGGTGAAAAAGGTCTATGAGGGCCGCCCCAACGTGGTCGATCAACTCAAGAACAGCGAGATCGCCCTTGTCATGAACACCACCGAAGGTGCCGCCGCCGTCGCCGACAGCCGCGAGATCCGCTCGGTCGCGCTCTATGACAAGATCCCCTATTTCACCACCGCCGCCGCCGCCCACGCCGCCGCCCAGGCAATCCGCGCCCGCACCGAAGGCCCGCTTTCCGTGCTCTCGCTTCAGGGGTAGGGTCCGGGCACTTTATCGGGTCATCTCAATGCCAAGGTTAGGGCAGCGCCCGACCCGGGGTGGGTGCGGAGCGCCCGCCCTGTCTGTTGGAAATCGTGTATCATGAGGGCCGGTGGCGAGCCCGTCGCC
>JAABTV010000070.1 GCA_011389685.1 Paracoccaceae bacterium | reverse complement strand
ATACATGCCTCCTCTGCTGGAGACAGTGAATCACGACGCGCCCACCATGAGAATCCTCTTTATGGGTACGGAACCTAGACCGCGAATGGACGCCAAAAGCCGCTTGATCAAGACGGATACTCTAGTTCTCGATGATCGTGGAGGCGTCATAGGCCGCCGTGAAACCCGAGAGCGACATGTCCAGGGTGACCTTCTGATCCGGCGCGGGTGCGGGCACCAATGTCACCGTTGCCTTGGCCCCGCGTTTGAAGGCCGCAATGTCCTCGGCGGTAAAGCCGATCCGCGCATAGCAGCCCACCGGCGAGCAGAAGGAAAACGGATAGCGTTTGCCCTTGGCGCCATCGACCGCAATGGTCAGTTGCGCGGTCAGCAGGGTTTCGAGCGGCACCGTCACAGTCGCGCCGGCCACCGCCTGACCGCCTGTGGGCAGGCGGAAGATCGCGACCTCGGCCACATCGGTGCCCACCTCGTCCTTGAGAAGCTGGTAGAGCTGGCAGGGTTCCTCGCCATCCTCGACCGGGAAACATTGCAGCATCCAGTCGCCATGCTCGGCCTTTACATAAGGCTCGGCCGGTTGCGGGCCATCCTCCTCGCCCATCGACAGCCCTTCGGCCAGGGGCGTGGCATTCTCGGTCGGGGCGGATTCATCCGCTGTCGTCTCGGTGGACGTGTCCTGCGCATGCAGCGCCGGGGCAAGCACCAGAAGCGCGGCAAGGGAGAGGCTTGAAAGAAGCTTTTGCATATCGGTTTCCGTCTTGTCTTCTATGGGTCTCTTTGCGCAGGCTCTAGCATGAAGCAGCCCGCATGTCAGCGCAAAACCGCGCCCTGAGAAAATCGTGGTGGCGGGTTCCTGCCGTGGGTCGCGCGGTCGGACATCGGATCCCGGGGGGAGCAATTCGCGGGAATGCCTGCCACGAAACATGAAAAAGAGGCCAGACGGCCTCTTTCTCGTTCTTGCTCCCCGTCGGACTGGCCGACTTAGTCATTAACCGGACGCTAGGACGTTCAAGCCGTTGCGTCAACAGGTGAAACCGGGAAATTTTCCCTTGAAAAAAGCCGCGCCCGAAGGCGCGGCCAGTCTGACAGGGAGGAAGTCGACCCGGCAGCCAGGAGGACACGCGGCCCCGGGTCCACTTCACTCTGGCACCAATTGGTTAAGGTTGTATGTTCGACCCGTGCATCGGGTTCAAACGGGAGTGTCGCAACGTGGACGACGCGATTTTCATCGGTGGGGGCGGCGAGGGTTACGCCGAGAAACAGGGCCTTCTTCTGGGCTATGCCAACCGTCACGGGCTGGTCGCGGGGGCCACCGGCACTGGCAAGACGGTCACGCTTCAGATCATGGCCGAAGGCTTCTCGGCGCGCGGCGTGCCGGTCTTTGTCGCGGATGTCAAAGGCGATCTGGCGGGGCTGGCGAAACCCGGCAACGCGGCGTTCAAGCTGCACGATGCCTTCATGGAGCGGGCCGGCAAGATCGGGTTCGACGATTACGCCTATCAGGGGTTTCCCGTCACCTTCTGGGATCTCTTCGGACGGCAGGGCCACCCGGTGCGCACCACCGTGGCCGAGATGGGGCCGCTCTTGCTGTCGCGCCTTCTCGATCTGAGCGAGGCGCAGGAGGGGGTGCTCAACATCGCCTTCCGGCTGGCCGATGACGAAGGCCTGCCGATCCTCGATTTCAAGGATCTGCGGGCGCTGCTGGTCTGGGTCGCCGAGAACCGCGCCACGCTTTCGACCCGCTACGGCAGCATCGCCACCCAGTCGATCGGCGCGATCCAGCGCCGGCTGCTGGTTCTGGAAAACCAGGGTGCGGCACAGTTCTTCGGCGAACCCGCGCTCGATCTTGGCGACATGATGATGACGGATGACGCCGGGCGTGGCCGGATCAACATCCTGGCCGCCGACGAATTGATGCGTTCGCCCCGGCTTTATGCCACGTTCCTGCTGTGGCTCCTTTCGGAGCTGTTCGAGGAACTGCCCGAGGTCGGCAACCCCGAGAAACCCGAGCTGGTCTTTTTCTTCGACGAGGCGCATCTGCTGTTTGACAGTGCGCCGAAAGTGCTGATCAGCAAGGTCGAACAGGTCGCCCGCCTGATCCGCTCCAAGGGGGTGGGCGTCTATTTCGTCACCCAGAATCCGACCGATGTGCCCGACACCGTGCTGGGCCAGCTTGGCAACCGCGTCCAGCACGCGCTGCGCGCCTTCACCGCGCGGGACCGCAAGGCGTTGCGGCTGGCCGCCCAGACCTACCGCGACAACCCCGCACTCGACATCGAACAGGCGATCCGCGAGGTCGGCGTGGGCGAGGCCGTGACCTCGATGCTGGAGCGCAAGGGCGTGCCCGGCATGGCGCAGCGCACGCTCATTCGCCCGCCCGCGTCGCAGCTCGGGCCGATCGCGCCGAATGAGCGGGCAGCCCTGATCGCCGCCTCGCCGCTGGCCGGGACATACGAGACCGTTCAGGACCGCCATTCGGCGCATGAAATCCTGGCCCAACGCGCCGCCTCCGCCGCCCGCGCCGCCGAGGAGGCCGAGGCGCAGGAAGCCGAAGCCGAGGCGCGCGAGCGCGAATTCCGTCAGGCCCGGCGCTATTCCGGCACGCGGGTCGGTCGCTCGTCCTCGCGCGGCGATGACAGCATCGGCGCGCAACTCACCCGGACGGTGATGAAAGAACTGACCGGCACCACCGGCCGGCGCATCGTGCGCGGAATCCTCGGCGGGCTGTTCAAGGGCCGTTAGAGTGTGTTGCGGCGAATGGGATTCGGATGGCGCCCAACGAAAGGGCAGCGCCCGACCCGGGGTGGGTGCGGAGCGCCCGCCCATGGGGCGGGTCGGGCGCTGCCCGGGCTGCAAGCAGCCCGGGCGAAATGAACTCGATCGGGTGCAACAGCCTCTAGGGCACTTCACGGCTTGTTCACGTCGCGCCAGTAGCTGTCGGCCTCCGGGCGCCGGCCCTCGGCATAGGCGCGAAATCGCTCGACTAGGTTGACATTGTAGCGGGCAAAGGCGCGCGCCGGCATGTCGCCGCCCGCCACCCCGCGCATCCGGCGCCCTTCGTCGGGGCCGGCCCAGATGCCGGTCGTGATCCCGTGATCGGCAAAGCCCACGAACCATGCATCGCGGTTTTCCTGGCTGGTGCCGGTCTTGCCATGGGCCAGCGACCCGCGAAACCGCGCTGCCGGGGCCGTCCCGCCAGGCGCCGTGACCCCGGCCAGGAGCGTCTTCATCTCATCCGCCACCTCGGACGCGACGACGCGTTCGGGCCTTGGCCAGCGGCGATAGAGCATGTCACCATTGCGCCCCAGAACCCCACGCAGCACATAGGGCGCATGGTGCAGCCCGCCATGAGCGATGGCGGCATAGGATGCGCTCAGCGCGGTGAGCGAGGTCTCGGACGCTCCCAGAACCACGCTTGCGCCCGGCTCGATGTCTTCGGTCAGACCGACGCGATGGGCCATCTCGGCCACGGCCTCGAAACCCACCTGCTGGGCCAGCCAATAGGTGCAGACATTGCGCGACTGCGCGAGGCATTGCGCCAGGGGTATGTCGCCAAGATAGCGATGATCGCTGTTGCGCGGGCGAAACTTCCCGGTGATCGCCGCGCGCCGGTCGGGCAGGGGCGACTCGGCCCCATACCCGGCCTCGAGCGCGGCCAGATAAGTGGCGATCTTCGCGGTCGAGGCTGCCTGTCGGCGGGCCTGCACCGCGTGGTTCCATGTCGAGCGGCGATAATTCATGCCCCCCACCATCGCCAGCATCCGGCCCTTGCCGTCGAGCGTGACAAGGGCGGCGCGGGCCAGCCCGCGGTTGAGATCCTTCTTGGCCTCGCTGACCAGAACCCGGCGGGCCTGGACCTGGGCGATCGGGTCGATGGTGGTCAGCGCGAAATGCAGCCCGTCGGGCAACGTGTCGGCAATGGCGCCGAGTTCGCGCATGATCTGGTCTTCAAGGTATCGATCCCGTCGCGGCATGCGGTGCACCCGCCCGGGCATGGCCGCCGCGATATCGACAGGGCGCGCCTCTTCCAGATACCCCTCGGATCGCATCCGCGACAGGACCAGGCCGGCGCGCGCCGCCACCGCCTCGGGACGCAACAACGGGTTGTAGTGACTCGGCGCGTTCACCATGCCGACGAGGATCGCCGATTGCCCAAGGCTCAACCGTTCCGGCGGAACGCCGAACCAGGCCCAGGCCGCATCGCGCAGCCCGAAGACCGCAACCCCGTTCACCCGCCCGAAATTCACCCGGCTGAGATAGATCCGCAGGATGTCTTCGCGGCTATGGGTCCATCCGACCCTTGTCGCAAAGAAGGCTTCGGCATATTTGCGAAACAGGCTGGGCGCGCCGCCGGTGATCGTGTTCTTCGAGAGCTGCATCGCCAGTGTCGAGCCGCCGGTTTCGCCACCCGAAAGGATGGCCCGGCCCAGCGACAGCGGATCGACCCCGAAATGCCGGTGGAACCGCTTGTCCTCGGTCGCGATCAGGGCCTGCGCCAGATGGTCGGGGATCTCGTCATGGCGCAACGTGGGCGCACAGTTGCAGCCCACCGGAATCACTTCGTCACCGCGTTTGGTGATCACCATCATCGGCTGGGTCAAAGCCGCGCGAAAAGCCCGCTCATCGACCGGAAACAGGATGAACAGCGCCGACGCGAGGATCGTGGTGACACCAAAGACCACCAGCCAGCGCAACAGGGTCATGAAGGATCGAAACAGGGTTCGCACGGCACCGCAGCCAATGAATTCCGGATGAAAAAGAGCGGGGCCGGTCCACGTTACGAGGCCGGCCCCTGCATTGCAATCGCGGTGACTCCGGGGGCTATTTCTCCGGGATCAGGCCCCGTGGGCTGAACCGCAGCACCAGAAGCAGGATGAGGCCCATGGTCAGGAGCCGCATATGGGCCGCGGATTCGAGCAGATGAATGCGCAGCGCGTTATCCTCGGCCAGCCCGTAAGTGATCACGCTCATCAACCAGTGGCCGATCGGTTCGACCTGCACCCAGAGGAACCAGATCAGGAACCCGCCCAGGACCGACCCGAGGTTGTTGCCGGACCCGCCGACGATCACCATCACCCAGACCAGGAAGGTAAAGCGCAACGGCTGATAGGAACTCGGGGTCAGCTGCCCGTCGAGCGTGGTCATCATCGCGCCCGCCATGCCGCAGATCGCACTGCCCAGGATGAAGACCTGCAAATGCCGTGCGGTGACGTCCTTGCCCATGGCCTCGGCGGCGACCTCGTTGTCGCGAATGGCGCGCATCATCCGACCCCATGGCGAATGCAGCGCGCGCTGTGCCAGCCAGAGAACGATGATCAGGACGACCAGGAACAGAACCGCATAGCCGAACTTCACGAAAACCGACGAGGCGATGACAGGATCGAGGCCCAGACCCGCGACCCGATCAACGAAACCGGGATCCTGTTGCAGGTCGATCTCGTAGGGCACCGGGCGGGGCAGGCCGGTCACGTTCTTGACCCCGCGCGACAGCCACTCCTCGTTCTTGAGAACGGCGATGGTGATCTCGGCGATGCCGAGCGTCGCGATGGCCAGGTAATCCGAGCGCAGCCCCAGCGCCGTCTTGCCGATCAGCCACGCCGCCCCGGCGGCCAGCAACCCGCCCACCGGCCAGGCCAGCACGACCGGAAGGCCCAGCCCCCCGAGATAGCCGGTGCCGGCCGGGTTCACCGCCTCGATGGCTTCGACGCCTGCGTCAAAGACATAGCGGTAGACGAAGAAACCGACCCCGAGCACGGCAATCATGGCCAGCGTGCGGTTGCGGCCGGGGGACATTTTCTGATAGGTCACGACCCCGCCGGCGATCGTCGCGGCGCCAAGGACCAGACCGATGAGCGCCCTTATGCCCCCTGCGGCCCAGGCTTCGCCGACGGGCGGCATCGACACCAGCACCACGGCGAGACCACCGAGGGCGACAAAGCCCATGACGCCGACATTGAACAACCCCGCAAACCCCCATTGCAGGTTGACCCCCAGCGCCATGATCGCACTGATCAGCCCCATGTTGATGATGAAAAGGGCCGAGTTCCAGCTTTGCACAAAGCCGGTCAGAATGATGAGCCCGGCAACGGCCGCGAAGAGAAGCGTGTTTTTCAATGTCTCGCTCATACCGATTTCCCCCTGAAGATACCGGTGGGCCGGAACAGCAGCACGATCACCAGAATCATGAAGCTGACCGCGAATTTGTAATCCGTCGAAAGCAACTGGACGAGCCCCGATGGCGCAAGGCTCTCGGGCAACGCATAGGTCAGCACCAGTTTCCACGCATAGGTGATCGTCACCTCGGAAAAGGCGATGATGAATCCGCCCGCGATGGCGCCCAGCGGACTGCCGAGCCCACCGACGATGGCGCTGGCGAAGATCGGCAGCAGAAGCTGGAAATATGTGAAGGGCTTGAAACTCTTGTCGAGCCCGTAAAGCACGCCCGCGATGGTGATGAGCCCGGCCACGATCATCCAAGTATACATCACCACCCGCTCGGGATTGATGCCGGACAAGAGCGCCAGATCCTCGTTGTCGGAATAGGCCCGCATGGACTTGCCCGTGCGGGTGCGGCCCAGGAACCAGAATAGCGCCACCACGACGATCACCGCGACGACCACGGTGATGCCTTGGGTGGTGCGGATGCCAAAGCCTTCGGGAAGACCGGTCAGCGCCTTGAACTCGCGCACCGTGATGATGAACCGCTCCCCATCGGCAAAGCGGTGTTCATCCGGCCCCAGAACAAAGCGCACCAACCCGTTGAACACGAACATGACCCCGAGAGACGCCATGACCAGAATGATCGGCTTGGCCTTCTTCCGGCGGTAGAAACGATAGACGAGCCGGTCGGTAATCAGCATCACACCCATGGTCAGGACAATGGCAAAGGGCAGGGCGATCAGGGCGGTGGGAAGCGGTCCGGCGGTGATCCCCATCGACTGCAACCACCATGTCAGAAGAATCGCGATCATGGTGCCGAAGGCCATCGAATCGCCATGCGCGAAGTTCGAGAACCTCAGGATCCCATAGATCATCGTCACCCCCAGCGCGCCCAGCGCCAGTTGGCTGCCATAGGTGATGGCCGGGATCAGAACGTAATTCGCCAGCACGATCAATGCATTCAGGATCTCCATCGGCTTCCTTCCCTTGTCTGCCCGCTTTGCGGCCCGGCCGTGCCGGTCCCGGGTCTGTTGTCGTCTGTGGGCGTCACGCCGTCACAGTGGAACATGCTCGGCCAGGGGCCCATCAGAACGCCCCCTCGCAACGTCCGAAATAGGAAATGGCCTGTGGCCCGTCATTGGCATGGCTGGTCAGCCGCGCGGCCCGCGGGGTGAGCGACAGCATGTGTTCCGCACCTTCGCCGGTGGCGAACATCGTGATCAGCCGCCCGGTTTCCTTGACCGCGACGATCACCAGATCGCCGAACTCGGTCGAGACCGCCTTGGCCGGAATGTCCACCTCGACACGGAAATCGGCGCCCGTGCAGGTCTCGTTCTCGTAACACTCGGTCTCGAAGACACAAACATACCCCTGCGCCTGCGTGGCGGCCATGAGCGCGACAGTTATGAGCGCCATGCCCCTCATCCGCCAAGGAAACTCGCCCGGACCTCGGGATCGGCCAGAAGCTCCTGGCCGGTGCCGGTATGCCCGTTGCGCCCCTGGACCAGGACGAAACCGCGATCCGCGATCCCCAGGGCCTGGCGGGCGTTCTGTTCGACCATCAGCACCGGCAACCCGGTGCGGGCGACCTCGATGATGCGATCGAACAACTCGTCCATCACGATCGGGCTGACCCCGGCGGTCGGCTCGTCGAGCATCAGAACCTTGGGCCGGATCATCAGCGACCGGCCCACGGCGACCTGCTGCCGCTGGCCGCCCGACAATTCGCCCGCCGCCTGGTGGCGCTTCTCCTTGAGGATCGGGAACAGGTCATAGACCTGCGCCATAGTGTCCGAGATGTCGTCGCGCCGGATGAAGGCCCCCATTTCAAGGTTTTCCTCGACCGTCAGCGAGGTGAAGATATTGTTGTTCTGCGGCACGAACCCCATGCCCCTGGCCACCCGATCCTGGGGTGAGAGCGCCGTGATATCCTCGCCATCGAGCAGAACCCGCCCCTCGCGCAAGTCGAGCATCCCGAAAACCGCCTTCATCGCGGTGGATTTGCCGGCCCCGTTGGGCCCCACGATCACCGCGATCTCGCCGGGATTCACCGCGATGGTGCATTCATGCAGGATATCGGGCGCGTTCCTGGCGTAACCGCCGGTCATCTTTTCACCGATCAGGAACGGGCTGTCGCCCTCGATCCTGCTGGTCTTGCCACTGTTTCGCAGGGGAATCTCGCCCGCGCCCTGCGGATTGGTGACGCTTCGATCCTTGTTGCCCCTGTCGTCGCGATAGGGGTTGCCGCCATTGCTCATGCGTCCGCCCCCGCCTTTTCCCTGTTCTTCAGCCCGGTGCCGAGATAGGCCTCGATCACCTGCTCATTGGCCTTGATCTCGGCCAGCGACCCCTGGGCCAGAACCTTGCCCTCGGCCATGCAGATCACCGGATCGCACAGCTTGTCGATGAAATCCATGTCATGCTCGATCACCACGAAGGTATAGTTGCGTTCCTTGTTCAGGCGGATGATCGCATCGCCGATCGTGTTGAGCAGCGTGCGGTTCACCCCCGCGCCGACCTCGTCGAGGAACACGATCTTGGCATCAACCATCATGGTGCGGCCCAGTTCGAGCAGTTTCTTCTGCCCGCCCGACACCTCGTCGGCGCGATGGTCGGCCAGGTGTTCGATGGTCAGGAATTCCAGAACCTCGTCTGCCTTGGCGCGCAGCGCGCGTTCCTCCTCGGCGATGCGCTTGCGCCCGAACCAGGTGTTCCAGATCCGTTCGCCCGATTGATCGCCCGGCACCATCATCAGGTTTTCGCGGCAGGTCATCGAGCTGAACTCATGCGCGATCTGGAACGTCCTGAGCAGCCCCTTGTGGAAAAGCGTATGCGGCGGCAGGCCGGTAATATCCTCGCCCGCCATGGTCACGCGCCCGGACGTTGGTGGAAGAACGCCCGCGATCACATTGAAAAGAGTGGTTTTTCCAGCGCCGTTCGGTCCAATCAGCCCGGTGATCGACCGTTCGGTGATTTCAAGCGTCGCCCCATCCACGGCATGGAAGCCGCCGAAATGCTTGTGCACGTCGTCAACACTTATCATCTATGCCCTCTCCCCGGAGGTGTCCGACGTTTGCCGCCGGTTTATCGTGGCATGCGGCCCCACCACAGGGCAGGGCCGCACGCTGTTGGCTACGCGCCGATCAGCGGAACTGAACGGTCGTGTTCTCGCCGTCCTTGATCAGCACCTGGCGATAGAGGCCCGCGGCCTCGCCGGGTTCGATCAGCTCGACACCGGTGCCGCCGACATAGTCGACTTCGCCGCCATCCGCGAGGATCTCCAGCGCCTTGGCAAGTTCACCGGCCTGAATCTCCTCGCCCGGGGCATTGGCCACGTCCATGATGTGGCCCTTGTAGTCGTTCGGATCGGACGATCCGGCCGCCTGCATGGCCAGCAGGATCAGTGCCGCCGCGTCATAGCTTTCCGGCGTGAAGGGCGTGGTCGGGTCCCAATCGCCGCCGGATTCCGCCGCGACTTCCTTGAACCGCTCTCTCAGTTCTTCCGTCGGGCTCGGGTGCTGCCCGGTCGACCCGTTGATCTCGGAGCCGAAATTCTCGACCAGCGCGTCCGACATCATGCCGTCCGGGAAGTGGAACGTTTCGAACGCCCCGGTGTCGAGCGCGGCGCGCACGATCCCGGCACCCCCCTGGTCGACATAGCCCGCAACCACGAGGCGATCCCCGCCAGCCGAGGCCAGCGCACCGACTTCGGCCGAATAGTCGGCCTTGCCGTCTTCATGCGCGGCCGTCATCGTGACGGTGCCGCCCATGTCCTCGAACGAGCCCTTGAAGCTGTCGGCCAGACCCTTGCCATAGTCGTTGTTGGTATAGGTCACGGCGACTTCGTCGATGCCTTCTTCCATCAGGATTTCGGCCATCACGACGCCCTGACGGGCATCCGAGGGCGCGGTGCGGAAGAACAACCCGTTATCCTCGTTGTTCATGTGGCTCAGCGCCGGCGATGTGGCCGAGGGCGAGATCATCACGACCCCGTTGGGCAGCGCCACGTTGTTGAGCACCGCACCGGTCACGCCGGAACAGTCACCGCCGACGATGCCCTTGACCCCGTCCGAGGTGATCAGCCGTTCGGCAGCCGCCGTCGCGGCAGAGGAATCGATACAGGTGGTGTCGCCGTTCACGCCGACCACGGTCGAGCCGTCCAGCAGAAGGCCGCTGTCGCTGACTTCCTTGATCGCGAGATGCGCCGCCGGGCCCATATGCGCAACGGTCGATTCGATCGGTCCGGTAAAGCCCAGAAGGACGCCGATCTTGATTTCTTCGGCCTGCGCCACACCGGCAAACAGTGCCGTCGCTGCGGTCGTAGCAATCAGTTTCTTCATGATTTTCTCCCATGTTGGAACGATAAGTCCAATGCAAACCCTATTCCGGGAATACGCAAAAGAAAAGCGTTAACCCGATATTCGCCGAAGCAATTGTTTCACTCACGTGAACGTTGGCGCATCACGGTTGCGACCGTGCTAGGATCGTTCGCAAAAAGGGGGATCATCATGCGTTTTCTGTTTTCCGTTCTTGCTGCCATCTCCTTGCTGACCGGTGCGACATCCGCCGGGGCCGAGGCGCGCGGCATCGACACGCCGCTGGGGCCGGCGCTGATCGAACCGGTGGCCGAAGGGTTTCGCGTGCCCTGGTCGCTGGGCTTCCTGCCCGATGGCCAGATGCTCGTCACCGAACGGGCCGGACGCTTGTGGCGGCTTTCGCCCGATGGCAGTCGCCGCCAGGTCACCGGCCTGCCCGAGATTGCCGCGCACGGACAGGGCGGGTTGCTCGATATCGCCATCGCCCGCGATTTTGCCGAAAGCGGCGCGGTTTTCCTGAGCTTTGCCAAACCCCAGCGCAGTGGCGCGGGCACGGCGCTGGCCGTGGCGCGGCTCGACGGGAACAGGCTGCGCGATCTGCGGGTGATCTTCGAAATGGCGCCGGGGTCATCCGGTGGGCGGCATTTCGGCGGCCGCATCGTCGAGGCGCCAGACGGCACGATCTTCCTCACCATCGGTGAGCGCGGCGACCGGCCCTCGGCACAGGATCTCGCGCGCCACAACGGCAGCGTGATCCGGGTGACGCGCGACGGGCGCGTGCCCTCCGACAATCCTTTCGCGGGGCAGGCGGGTTCGCGGCCCGAAATCTGGTCCTATGGTCACCGCAACCCGCAGGGCGCGGCGCTCGATTCCGACGGGCGGCTCTGGGTCAACGAACATGGCGCGCGCGGCGGCGACGAGGTCAACCTGATCCGGCGCGGCGCCAATTACGGCTGGCCGGTCATCTCCTATGGTCGCCATTATTCCGGGGCCAGGATCGGCGAAGGCACGGCCAAGCCGGGCATGGAGCAGCCGGAGTTCTACTGGGATCCCTCGATCGCGCCCTCGGGCATGGTGATCCATTCCGGCAAGGGCTGGCCTGCCGCGCGCGGGCATCATTTCGTGGGATCGCTCAAGTTCGATCACGTCGCGGTGCTGACCCCCGGGGCCAAGCAGCAGGTCGGGCGGATCGAGAGCCGCGAAACCGCGCGCGTGCGCGACCTGCGCGAGGGGCCGAAGGGCGCGCTCTGGATCGTCTCGGAAGGCAACGGCACGATCTACCGGCTGCGGCCGCGATAGGGCGGAACGCAGCGCATCATATCAGGGAACGATTTGTAGCATGTTGCGTCGATCAGAGTTCGGCCGACGCCCACCGAAAGGGCAGCGCCCGACCCGGGGTGGGTGAATTCGATTGAGTGCAACAGGACCTAGATCGACAACCGCGCCGCATGGCTGCCGCGTTCGCGATAGGGCGTGGTGTCGTAATGCGCGCGATAGCATTTCGAGAAATGCGACGGACTCGCGAAACCACAGGCCAGCGCCACGTTGATCACGCTCATGTCGGTCTGCATCAACAGGTTGCGCGCCTTTTGCAGGCGCAATTCCATGTAATAGCGTTTCGGCGAGCGGTTGAGGTAACGGCGGAACAAGCGTTCGAGCTGCCGCGTGCTCATCCCCACCTCGCGGGCGAGGATCGACGGGCTGATCGGCTCTTCGATGTTCTGCTCCATCTTCTGGATCACGAGACTCAGTTTCGGGTGTCGCACCCCGATCCGGGTCGGCACCGACAGGCGTTGCGTGTCCTGATCGGTGCGGATCGAGGAATAGATCAACTGATCGGCCACCGCATTGGCCAGTTCCTCGCCGTGATCGTCGGCAATGATCTTGAGCATCAGGTCGATCGACGAGGTCCCCCCGGCGGTGGTCATCCGGTTGCCATCGACCACGAAAACCGACTTGGTGAGCGTCACCTCCTCGAACTCCTCGGTGAAACTGTCCTGGTTCTCCCAGTGGATCGTCGCGCGCTTGCCATCCAGAAGCCCCGCCTTGGCCAGCGAATACCCCGCCGTGCACAGCCCGCCGATCACCGGCCCCTTGCGGGCCTCGCGCCTGAGCCACGACAGAAGCTTTTTCGTCGTCGCGCTCTGGATCCTCATCCCGCCGCAGATCAGGATCGTGTCATCGCGCGTGACCTCGCCCAGGTCCATGTCGAGCGCAAAGCTGGTGCCGGCCGAGCACGACACCATCTCGCCCCCCTCACCGGCCAGCTTCCATTCATAAAGCTGCCGCCCCGACATCCGGTTCGCGATCCGCACCGCCTCGATGGCCGAGGCGAATGACAGAAGCGTGAACTGTTCCAGCAGCACGAAAATGAAGCGCCGCGGCTTGGAGGGCGCGTTTTCGACCTTTATCGTCTGGCGTGGGTCGTCCATCAATTCGTCTCTTTCGTAATCTCCACCCTGCGCACACGACCACAATCGGAAAACGGCAAGTCCTGTCGCTCTTTTCCACATGGGCAGACCGGACCCCCAACGTCAAGAGGGGGCGATTCGCGTATGGTCAGCGCCTGTCGGCTTCTGTATATGAAGGGCCCAGAATGCAAGACACCCGGAGAAAGACAATGAGTGACTGGACAAGATCCGGCTGGCGCGCCAAGCCGCGCATCCAGATGCCGGATTACACGGATCAAGCCGAGTTGCAGGCGGTCGAAGCCCAGCTTGGCCACTATCCGCCACTCGTCTTTGCCGGCGAGGCGCGGCGCCTCAAGCAACAGCTCGGTGCCGCCTCGCGCGGCGAGGCGTTCATGCTGCAGGGCGGCGATTGCGCCGAAAGCTTCGAGCAGTTCTCGGCCGATGCGATCCGCGACACGTTCAAGGTCATGCTGCAAATGGCGATGGTGCTGACCTACGGCGCCAAGGTGCCGGTGATCAAGGTCGGGCGCATGGCCGGGCAATTCGCCAAGCCGCGCTCTGCCCCGACCGAAACGGTCGAAGGCGTCGAACTGCCCAGCTATCGCGGCGACATCATCAACGAGCTGGATTTCACGCCCGAGGCGCGGAGTCCCGATCCCGCGAAGATGCTGCAGGCCTATACCCAGTCGGCCGCGACGCTCAATCTCCTGCGCGCCTTCTCGACCGGCGGTTATGCCGATGTCCACCAGGTCCACAGCTGGACCCTGGGCTTCACCGAGGCCGAGAACGCCGCGCGCTATCGCGCGATGGCCAACCGCATTTCCGACACGCTCGATTTCATGAAGGCGGCGGGGATCGATTCGAACCGTTCCGCGGCGCTGCACACGGTCAGTTTCTACACCAGCCACGAGTCGCTCTTGCTGGAATACGAAGAGGCGCTGACCCGGGTGGACTCGACCTCGGGCAAATGGCTGGCCGGGTCCGGGCACATGCTCTGGATCGGTGATCGCACCCGCCAGCCCGATGGCGCGCATGTCGAGTTTCTCAGCGGCGTGCTCAATCCCATCGGCCTCAAATGCGGCCCCACCATGGAGGTGGATGATCTCAAGCGGCTCCTGGCCAGGCTCAACCCCGAGAACGAAGCCGGGCGGCTCACCCTGATCACCCGCTTTGGTGCGGGCAAGGTCGGCGAGCACCTGCCGCGCCTGATCAAGGCGGTCGAGGAAGAGGGTGCCAACGTGGTCTGGGTCTGCGATCCGATGCATGGCAACACCATCAAGTCGGCCAGCGGGCTGAAAACCCGGCCCTTCGATCTGGTGCTGCGCGAGGTGCGCGAGTTCTTCGCCGCCCACAAGGCCGAAGGCACGGTTCCGGGTGGCGTGCATTTCGAGATGACGGGGCAGGACGTGACCGAATGCACCGGCGGCGTGCGCGCGGTCACCGACGAGACGCTCTCGGACCGCTATCACACCGCTTGCGATCCGCGCCTCAACGCGTCGCAATCGCTCGAACTGGCCTTCCTCGTTGCAGAGGAGCTGACGGCCACGCGCACGCCCGATCAGGCCACGGCCAGCGCCGGATGACATGAGCCCCGATCCCGGGGGTCGCCCCGGGTCGCGTCACGTGTGCGGAAAGGGCAGGGCGCGCGCGCTCACTCGTCGCTTTTCACCAGCCGCAGGTAAGCCGGATGCGCACCAGGCCGGTTGAACGGACGTTGTGCCTCCGCGAAACCGGCCTGCTCCGGCTCATGTTCTGACTCACGCTCAGGCGCGGACGGCGACGGGGGTGGGCTTTCGCCCCGCCCGCCATGATCCGACAGCGGCCGCAGATCGGTTTGCGTTATGGTGAACCGCCTTGGTGCACGGCCGATCTGGCCATGGGTCTCGAAACAGCCCAGAACCCGGGTGACCTCGTCAAGGTCGCTGAGCAGGGGCAATAGCAGGATCCGCCCTTCGAGCGGCGGCTTGCCGATCCCGGCCTGCGCGCTCAACGTGAGCCGCGCCGTCGCGGGGCGCGACATCACCGTTTCGAGCGTTTCGGAAAACCCGGCCCGCGCGTCCGGCGGCACCATCGCGCTGATCGGCATGCCGCGCACCTCCATGCCCATCAACTCGTTGAGATGCATGCCCGCGATCCGCAGACGCGCCAGCCCGGGTGCGATCCGTTCGAGGATGAAGGCGTATTCCAGCGCGTTCTCGATCCCGCGCGGGTCGATATCCGAGCGCCTTGGCACCCCGCCATTCACCCGCAACCCCTCCCAATAGGCTTCGACCTCGGTCAGCGACCGGAACCGGCTGTCTGCCACGAATCCCGTCATGTCGATCACGTTCCCACCCGTTCCCGCGTTCTGTCGCATGACACATCCCCAATCGTCAAAATGGCTCTGACCGGGGCGCACATGCCGCGTCAACCTTATGGTCAGAATGATTACCGATGTCTTAATGTGCCATGAATTGATGCAAATTGCGCGCGCAATGTAAGGATTTGGTTAACCCCGAAACCGCAGCGCCGCCAAGGCCTGATCGGACAGACCAAGCGCGTCTTCGATCTCGCGCATCACCAGCAGACCGCCGTCCGAACTGATCTGAGCGCCTCGAAACTACAGCCGCACACGACGGTCGAGATAGACCCAATCATCCTGATCCGAGCCCGCACCTTCTGGGTGATCCATGAAACACGCCCCTCGCAGCCATCAACACCATAATTTATATAGAGAATACAACGATCAGGGCAGCAAAATCAGCGAATTACTTGGGGAATTCGCGCTTAGGGTCAGGACCCATAAAACCACTTGAGGCTGCAGCGGCTGCGTGATTCAAGCTCCCAAACGGAGGTTGCATGAT
>JAABTV010000069.1 GCA_011389685.1 Paracoccaceae bacterium | reverse complement strand
CTGGTCGCGGTGATCTTCTTTGCCACCGTTATCGTGATCGGGCTCAGCCTCACGCGGCCGTGGTATATCCTCGTGATCCTGGCACTTGCCTATCTCGCCAGCGTGCTGCACGCCATCATCCGCGCCCGGGGGCAGATCTTCCGATAGGGCGGGGATTCGGACGACAGGGCAGCACAGAGCCGCGGTCGGGTGCTCACCACACCAGCGCAGGGCAGTTTATCCTCCGGCGACTTCCCCAGCCCCAAAGCTGTGCGCATCCCATCGAAAGCACCCGGCCGGGGGGCGGCTAGGTGCTGCCCGGGCGGCTTCGCCGCTGTTCCGGGCGAGGCACATTCGATCAAGCACAACCCGCCCTACGACCCGCCCACAATCATGACGTTCCGTCATCGCCCTTGCCTTACCCCCGGCACATGGAAACTGACCGCAAAGCGGGAGGAAAAGACCCATGGCAGACGAGAACCCGATTCTCTGGACACCCGACGCGGCACGCATCGAGAATGCCCGCATCGCGCAATACATGCGCTGGCTTGAGGCCGAGCGCGGCCTCACCTTCCCCGATTACAACGCGCTCTGGGAATGGTCGGTGCGCGAGATCGAGGAGTTCTGGACCTCGATCATCGCCTTCTGCGACCTGCCGATCTCGGGCTGGTTCGAGGTCCTGCCCGAACGCAGGATGCCCGGCGCCGACTGGTTCCCCGGCGCGACCACCAATTTCGCCGCCCAGATGCTCAAACCCGCCGAAACCCGCCCCGATGACGTTGCGATCATCCTGCAATCCGAAACCTTCGGGCGGCAGGAGCTGAGCTGGGGCGAATTGAAGGCCCGCGTCGGCGCAGCGCAGGCCGGGCTGCGCGCCGCCGGTGTGACACGCGGCGACCGCGTCGTCGCCGTCCTGCCCAACAGCCCCGAGGCGCTGATCTCGTTCCTCGCCGTGGCAGGCATGGGCGCGATCTGGTCGCTCTGCGCGCCCGACATGGGCCAGGTCGCGATCCTCGACCGGTTCCGCCAGATCGACCCGAAACTGCTGATCGCGCAGGATGGCTATGTCCACGCGGGCAAACAGATAGACCGCCGCGCGTTGCTCGACGAGATCGCCGCCGACCTGCCCGGTCTCAAGCAAAAGGTGATGGTGCCCACCCTCGGCTCGACGCCTGAGGGCTGGACCGCATGGACCGATTTCACCGCCCGCGAGGCCGCGCCGCAGATCGACAGGGTGCCGTTCTCGCATCCGCTCTGGATCGTCTATTCCTCGGGCACGACCGGCAACCCCAAACCGATCGTGCACGGCCATGGCGGGGTGCTGCTCGAAGGGACCAAGCAATCGCTGCATCAGGATCTCGGCCCCGATGACCGGTTCTGCTGGCTGACCTCCTCGGGCTGGATCATGTGGAACGCGCAATGGACCGCGCTGGGCCAGGGCGCCACCGTGGCGCTCTTTGACGGCGCGCCCAACCATCCCGACATGCTCGAAGTCTGGCGCATGGTGGCGCGCGAGCGGCTCACCTATTTCGGCGCGGGTGCCGCGTTCTTCGACGGCTGCCGCAAGGCCGACATCCGCCCGCGCGAAACGCTCGACCTCTCCGCATTGCAATCGCTCGGCTCGACCGGCTCCCCGCTCAGCCACGAAGGCTATGACTGGATCTATGCGCATGTGAACCCCGATGTCTGGCTGGCGCCGATCTCGGGCGGCACCGACCTTGCCGGGGCCTTCGTGCTGGGCAACCCGATGCTGCCGGTGCGCGCCGGGGAAATGCAGTGCCGCGCGCTCGGCAACGCGGTGCGCGCCTTTGACGAGGACGGGCGCGAGGTGATCGGCGAGGTCGGCGAACTGGTCTGCACCGAACCCCTGCCCTCGATGCCGCTCATGTTCTGGGGCGACGAGGACGGCTCGCGCCTCCACGAGAGCTATTTCGACACCTATCCCGGCGTCTGGCGGCATGGCGACTGGATCATGTTCACGCCCGAGGGCGGGTCGATCATCTATGGCCGCTCGGACGCGACCATCAACCGCCGCGGGCTGCGCCTCGGATCGAGCGAGATCTACCGCGCGGTCGAGGGGCTCGACGAGGTGATGGACAGTCTCGTCGTCGATCTCGAATTCCTCGGCCGCGAAAGCTTCATGCCGCTTTTCGTGGTGATGAAGGAAGGCCACGCGCTCGACGACACGATGCGCGAGCGCATCCGCGCCGCGATCCGCCGCCAGGTCTCGGCGCGGTTCGTGCCCGACGACATCGTCGAGATTGCCGAGGTGCCGCGCACCCTCTCGGGCAAGAAGCTCGAAGTGCCGGTGAAGAAACTTCTGCTGGGCGGCGACCCCGAGAAGGTGGTGAACCGCGATTCGATGGCCAACCCCGACAGTTTCGATCCGTTCATCGCCTATGCCACGACCCGGATGGCCCCGGATCGGGCCTGAAGGTCGCCGGAACGCCGCCGGTTTGCGGACCGGGCGCACGCCGGGTTAACCTTTTCGCGCCTCTCGCGGGGGCGTTTTTCCCGGCAGCCGGGCGGCAGCCGGATGTCAGCCGGATGTCACCCCCCGGATTCGACCCCGCCGACGGCGTTAACCTTTTGCGGGAATGCGGATGACGAATTCGCCTGTAAATCACGATTTGCCGGCACCGATTCAGGAAATGTGATATCTTTCTTCAAGAAAGCCCTTGAAGCTCGGCCACAATCGACCAAACTTTAAGACTATGAGGCCACAGTCACCCAAAGGGCCCGGCCCGGTGACACAGTTATAAGGAGCATGGGGACAACATGCCTTCATTCTCGACCACGCTGGAGCAGGCAATCCACAGCGCCCTCGCGCTCGCCAACGCCCGCCGGCACGAATTCGCAACGCTGGAACACCTGCTTCTGGCCCTGATCGACGAACCCGACGCGGCCCGCGTGATGCAGGCCTGTTCGGTTGATGTCGAGCAACTCCGCCAGTCCGTGGTGGAGTTCATCGACGACGACCTGTCGAACCTGATCACCGAGATCGAAGGCTCCGAAGCAGTGCCCACCGCGGCCTTCCAGCGGGTGATTCAACGCGCCGCGATCCATGTGCAAAGCTCGGGGCGCACCGAGGTGACGGGCGCCAATGTCCTTGTCGCGATCTTCGCCGAGCGCGAATCGAACGCCGCCTATTTCCTTCAGGAACAGGACATGACGCGCTATGACGCGGTCAATTTCATCGCCCATGGCGTCGCCAAGGATCCGGCCTTCGGCGAATCCCGCCCGGTTCAGGGTGCCGAGATCGAGGAAGAGGCCCATGCCGCCCCCGAGGCCGAAGAAAAGGACTCCGCGTTGGCCAAGTATTGCGTTGATCTCAATGCGAAATCCCGTCGTGGCGATGTCGACCCCCTGATCGGTCGCGCACACGAGGTCGAGCGCTGCATTCAGGTGCTGTGCCGCCGTCGCAAGAACAATCCGCTTCTGGTCGGCGATCCCGGCGTCGGCAAGACCGCCATCGCCGAGGGGCTGGCCTTCAAGATCGTCAACGGCGACACCCCCGAGGTTCTGGCGAACACCACGATCTTTTCGCTCGATATGGGCGCATTGCTGGCCGGCACCCGCTACCGGGGCGATTTCGAGGAACGGCTCAAGGCGGTGGTCAAGGAACTCGAAGACCATCCGGACGCGGTGCTCTTCATCGACGAGATTCACACCGTGATCGGCGCCGGCGCCACCTCGGGCGGCGCGATGGATGCCTCCAACCTGCTCAAGCCGGCTCTGCAGGGCGGCAGGCTGCGCTGCATGGGTTCGACCACCTACAAGGAATTTCGCCAGCATTTCGAAAAGGACCGCGCCCTTTCGCGCCGGTTCCAGAAGATCGACGTGAACGAGCCTTCGGTTTCGGATGCGGTCAAGATACTCAAGGGTCTCAAACCCTATTTCGAGGATCATCACAGCGTCAGATACACCGCCGATGCGATCAAGACGGCGGTCGAGCTTTCGGCGCGCTACATCAACGACCGCAAATTGCCGGACAAGGCCATCGACGTCATCGACGAGGCCGGCGCGGCCCAACATCTTCTGGCCCAGTCAAAACGCCGCAAGTCCATCGGCGTGAAAGAAATCGAAGCCATCGTCGCCAAGATCGCCCGCATCCCGCCGAAGAGCGTCTCCAAGGATGACAGCGCGGTGCTCAGGGATCTCGAAGCCTCGCTCAAACGCGTGGTTTTCGGCCAGGACAAGGCAATCGAATCGCTGGCCTCGGCGATCAAACTCGCCCGCGCCGGGTTGCGCGAACCCGAGAAACCGATCGGCAACTACCTCTTCACCGGTCCCACGGGGGTCGGCAAGACCGAGGTCGCCAAGCAACTGGCCGATACGCTCGGGGTCGAGCTTTTGCGCTTCGACATGTCGGAATACATGGAGAAACACGCGGTCTCGCGCCTCATTGGCGCGCCTCCGGGCTATGTCGGTTTCGATCAGGGCGGGCTTTTGACCGATGGGGTCGATCAACACCCCCATTGTGTGCTGCTGCTCGACGAGATCGAAAAGGCGCACCCGGATGTCTTCAACATCCTGCTTCAGGTCATGGACCATGGCGAGTTGACCGACCACAACGGGCGCACGGTGAACTTCCGCAATGTCGTGCTGATCATGACCTCGAACGCGGGCGCCACCGAACAGGCCAAGGCGGCGATCGGCTTTGGCCGCGACCGTCGCGAGGGCGAGGATACCGCCGCCATCGAACGCACCTTCACGCCGGAATTCCGCAACCGGCTTGATGCGGTCGTGTCCTTCGCGCCGCTGCCCAAGGCGGTGATCCTGCAGGTGGTCGAGAAATTCGTGCTGCAACTCGAAGCACAGTTGATGGACCGCAACGTGACGATCGACCTGACCAAGGCGGCCGCCGAATGGCTCGCCGACAAGGGCTATGACGACAAGATGGGCGCCCGCCCTCTGGCCCGTGTGATCCAGGAATATATCAAGAAGCCACTGGCCGAAGAGTTGCTTTTCGGCAAGCTGGCCAAGGGTGGCGTCGTGCAGGTCGGTGTGAAGGATGGCGAGCTTGAACTTCAGATCGACGGCCCAGGCAATCCCCGCCTCAAGGGTGACAAGCCCCGGCTGTTGACTGCGGATTGATCGGCGCCGGGTCTTCTCCGGGGCGGTGCGGCTGGACCGTGTCACAGGCGCTCTTTTCGGTCGTCGTGACGTTTGTCGGCATCTGCCTCGCCCTGCCGCTGCGGGGCGAGGCGCCCCGCCTGTCCCTGCCCATCGACTGCACGCTGGGGCAGGATTGCTATATTCAGAATTACGTCGATCACGACCCCGGCCCCGGCTACGCTGATTTCACCTGCGCCCATCTGACCTATGATGGCCACAAGGGCACCGATTTCGCCCTGTTGTCCCGCGCCGCTATGGCCGAAGGGGTCACGGTGCATGCCGCGGCTGACGGTCGCGTGACGGCACTGCGCAACGGAATGGCAGATGGTGCCTTTCTGGAAAACCCCGCCGCGGTCCAAGATCGCGAATGCGGCAATGGCTTGGTGATCGACCATGGCGCAGGCTGGCAGACCCAATATTGCCACCTCAAGCAGGGCAGCGTACCGGTAACGAAGGGCCAGAACGTGGAAACAGGCGCACCCATTGGTCAGGTCGGTCTGTCCGGCAAGACCGAGTTCCCGCATCTGCATCTCTCGCTGCGCCATGATGGCAATGTCGTCGATCCGTTCGATCCGGATGGCGATCAAATCTGCGAGGAAAAGGCCGCGCGCACCCTGTGGCAAGACCCTGCACCGCGCTACCGCCCGGGCGGCATGCTCAGCGCCGGATTCGCCGATTCGGTTCCCGATTATGATCACGTCAAATCCGGTCAGGCAGCAGCGGCGCATCTGCCTGTCGACGCGCCCGCCCTGGTGGTGTGGGGCTTTGCATTCGGTGGCCGCGCGGGCGACAAGATCATGCTCGAGATTGATACACCCGACGGGTCAGAACTCATCTCGCACAGTGTCGAGATCGGCAAGCCCACGGCGCTTTTCTTCCGCGCCGCCGGCAAGCGGCGCAGCGGGTCCACCTGGCCGCAAGGCGTCTATCAGGGTCGTGTCTCGCTTCTGCGCCGTGGCCAAGACATCGGCACGCAGCACACCACCGTCAGGATCGGCGACTGACACGCAGGCACTTACACCGTGAGGGTAAAGAACATCCGGCGAAACGGGAACAGCACGGTGCCATCCGCTCCGCGCGGATAAGCCTTTTCCATCACCTCTTCATAGCGCTGGACGAGTTCGGCCTGTTCGTCAGGCTCCAGCGCCGCCAGGATGGGCCGCGCAAAGGTGCTTTCCGTAAACCGGCGCACCGGGTGCCCGCTCTGATCCGCGCTCAGGACCTGATAATACTCGGTCTCCCACAAGGAAAACGCACCCAGACCCGAAAGCAGATGATGATAGCGCGCCGGCTTCATCACACCGGGTGCGGCGGCGACATCGATCCGCCCGGGAAACAGTTCGTCGGCAAGGCTCACCCACACCCTGTGCGACGGGGCGTTGTTCTGGTGTGGCATCTGAACAGCCAGCGTTCCACCCGGCGCCAGCATGCCCGCCAAACGTGGAAAAAGGGTCTCATGGTCCTTGAGCCAATGCAACACCGCATTGGAATAGATCAGGCCCGCGCGTTCGACCGACCAATCCTCGATGCCACGCTCGTCCAAGGTGTCATACGCGCCGCATTCGGCCGATTTGGCCAGCATGGCGGGGCTTTCATCCACCCCCACGATGCGGTGCCCCGGATAGCGCTGCCGCAGGACCGCTCCCATCGCCCCTGCACCGCATCCCAGATCGATCACATCACCGCCGCCCACTGACCGGACCGCCAGCATCAGGTCGATCGCCGGACGCAAACGCAAATCCCGGAACCTTGCATAGGCCCCGGGATTCCAGTCTTTTCTCACCCCAGTCGCGCTCATCCGGTGGGCTCGGGCTCCAATCCGCCATCACCCTCGGGCTTGGGCCGCGGTTTGGTCTTGGGAATGGCCGTAACAGACGGTGCGCGACCCGCGTCGGATGAATCGTCGTCATCACCCTTGTGAGGCGGCTCACCACGGATCACACGCTCGATCTCTTCTCCGGTCAGGGTTTCATATTCCAGCAGACCCTGGGCGAGTTTTTCCCAGTCGTCCTTGCGCTCTTCGAGAATGCTGCGCGCGTGCTGATAACCATCATCGATGATGCGCTTGACCTCGTCCTCGATCAATTCCTTGGTATGGGCCGAGATCGAGAAACCGCCAGCCCCGTTGCCACGGAACGCTTCGGCCGCTTCCTGATAGTCGATATTGCCGACCTTGTCGGACATGCCCCAGCGCATCACCATCGCGCGGGCCAGGGCCGATGCTTGCATGATGTCACCGGCAGGCCCGTTGGAAATCGAATCCGCACCGTATTTCAGGATCTCGGCAGCCTTGCCCGCCATGGTCATGGTGATTTTCTGTTTCAACTCATCCTTGAAAAAGTTCAACTGGTCCATCTCGGGCAAGGACATCACCATGCCAAGTGCCTGACCACGCGGGATGATCGTCGCCTTGTAGACAGGATCGCATTTCGGAAGGCTCAGGCCGACGATCGCATGCCCGGCCTCGTGATAGGCGGTCATTTCCTTCTGGGCGGGCGTCATCACCATGGATCGCCGCTCGGCCCCCATCATGATCTTGTCCTTGGCCATTTCGAAATCTTCCATCGCGACAAAGCGCCGCCCCACGCGCGCCGCCGTCAACGCGGCCTCGTTCACGAGGTTGGCCAGATCGGCCCCCGAAAAGCCGGGTGTGCCACGCGCGATGATGCGCAGATCGACATCCGGTCCCAGCGGTGTCTTGCGGGCATGCACGCCAAGGATCTTCTCGCGTCCCTTGATGTCCGGGTTGGGCACCGTGACCTCGCGGTCGAACCGGCCCGGGCGCAGCAACGCCGGGTCGAGCACGTCCTTGCGGTTGGTGGCGGCGATGATGATCACGCCCTCGTTGGCTTCGAACCCGTCCATCTCAACCAGCAACTGGTTGAGGGTCTGTTCACGCTCGTCATTGCCACCGCCATAGCCGGCACCACGATGGCGGCCCACGGCGTCGATCTCGTCGATGAACACGATGCAGGGTGCGTTCTTCTTGGCCTGCTCGAACATGTCACGGACCCGGCTCGCGCCCACGCCGACGAACATTTCCACGAAATCCGAGCCCGAAATGGTAAAGAATGGCACCCCTGCTTCGCCCGCGATCGCGCGCGCCAGAAGCGTCTTGCCGGTGCCCGGCGGCCCGACCAGAAGCGCGCCCTTCGGGATCTGCCCGCCAAGCCGGCTGTATTTCTGCGGATTGCGCAGGAATTCGACAATCTCTTCAAGCTCTTCCTTGGCCTCGTCGATACCGGCCACGTCGTCAAAGGTCACCCGACCCGACTTCTCGGTCAGCATCTTGGCCTTGGATTTGCCAAAGCCCATGGCGCCGCCGCCCCGACCGCCCTGCATGCGGTTCATGAAGTAGATCCACACACCGATCAACAAGAGGAACGGCAGCAGGCTCAGGATGAATGTCTGGAAGCCCGATTGCTGCTGGCTTTCGGCTTTCACCGGAATGTCCCTGTCGATCAAAAGCTGCGTGATCTCGGCATCCTCAGGCTTGATTGTCACGTAATCCTGACCATCGTTTGCACGATAGCGCACCTGTTCGCCATCCAGCGTGACCGAACTGACCCGGCCCTGTTCGACCGCGCTCACAAATTCGGAGTAACTGATCTCGCGGCTTTGCAATGTGTTTCCACCGCCGCTGAAAAGGTTGAACAGCGCCAGTATCAGAAGAAACAGCACGACCCAGAAGGCGATATTTCTCGCGTTGCCCAAGGCAAATCCCCCATGAAAAACTCTGATCCCGCGTTTATCACAGGAACCTTCGGACTAAAATAGACATCGCGGGCCAAGGTTCAATCCCGACACAGACAGTTCTCGAAACTCGGCCCGATCCGCACGGCCCTGTGACCGGTTTCACCCATGGATACCGGCGACCAGACAAGCCTGACCGCATCCCACACCCCCGGCAGAGGCAACAAGACCCGGCGCGGCACGCCCAGATCGCGCCAATCCGGGCATTGCTGCAACCCCTCCGCACCCAGGGCGCGAATATCCATGCCCTCCAGCGGCCCCTCGATCCGCCATTGCCCGTCAAACGGCGAGCCCTTCAAGCCCCTGACCGCCTGATACTCCCGCGCAAGCCAGACCCTGCCCTGCGCGACCCATCCGATCACCCCGCCCAGGGTCTGCGTGCCTCGCCCGAGCAGCGCAGCCTCGAACCCGGCTTGCGCAGTCGAGCGCGGTGGGTAGTGCGCACCGGCAATACACTGCAGGGCAACATTCAGAAATCGCCGCCGCAGCTCGGGGTGCAATGCCTCAAAATCGCGGTGGCTCAATGACAGCGCCCCATACTGTTCCACGACCTTGCCACGCAGGGTCTGTTGCAGGACCTGACGCAACAGGCCGTTCTCCGCCGCAAGGTTCTCCGCCACGGCCCCCAGCACCCGCGCATTGATCCCCAGCGGCGCCAGAAGCTCCAGCGCCTTGCGCACCCGGACACGTTCGAAACCGTCATCGGCATTGCTGGGATCCTCGACCCATCCAGCCCCTTGCCGTTCAAGGTAACTGCGCAGCATCGACCGCTCGACCCCCAGCAAGGGGCGCATCCACTCCATCCCGTAACGTTCGAAACAGGGCGCCATCCGCCCCAGTCCGTCACTGCCTGCCTTGCGCGCGAGGCGCATCACGAAGGTCTCGGCCTGATCGTCGCATGTATGACCGAGGCAAACGACCTTGACCCCACGCTGTCGCGCCCATTGCGCGATTTCGCGATAGCGGGCCGTGCGCGCCGCGGCCTGCAGATTGCCCTGCCCGGTCCACCCCGACCATGTCAGAATGTCATGCGCGATCCCGCGATCCCGGCACAGATCGGCCACCAACGCGGCCTCTTGTTTCGCCTCGGCGCGCAATCCGTGATCGAAGGTAACGGCACTCAGCCGCGCGCCCGAACGTGCCGCCCAATCCTGCACGAGAAGCAACAGGGCCACGCTGTCACCCCCGCCTGAAACGGCAACGCCGACATGACCCGAAGGTGCGACGGTGAACGCCCGCGCCACCGCGTCAACAAGGGCTTCGTCCGGGGCTTTGCTCACTGGCACCCGAGGCGCTGGATTTCCTCACGTGCTTTCGTCTCGGCCGCCGCCCCGGGGAACCGTGTTCCGACCTCATGCAGCATGACGCAGGCCTCGTTGGTCTGTCCCAGCCGCCCCAGCCCGCGGCCCAGTTCAAACAGCGCTTCCGGGGCGTCCTTGCCATCCGGATCGGCACTGAACGCTGCCAGATAGGCGCGTGCCGCTTCGGTCATGTTCCCCGATGCCTCGAGCGCACGACCGCGCCCCAGATGCGCCGCCACTTCCAACGGGCTGCCGGGGTAGGTTTCGTTGAAACGGGCGAAGCCTTCGGCCGCCGCGTCATTTCGCCCCTCGTCAAGCGCCTTTTGCGCGGCATCGAAATCGGCCCGTTCCCCCATCGCAAGCTGCGGGCCTACAGTCGATTGCGATGCCGGGTCCGACGGTGCGGCCGCGCCCGGCGCTTGGGTTTCCTGCGCCCCGCCCAGGGTCGTCGTTTCTTCAAGCTGGCCGGGATCGCCGCCTTCGAGTTCGACCAGACGGAATTCAAGATCCGCGATCCGGTTCGTCCCGTCGCGAACGATGTTGCCGATCCGCAATTCCAACTCCTCGGTCTTGGCCGTCAGGCGCTGGATCTCGGACTCAATCGTGTTGACCCGATCCAGCACCGACCCGCCCTGACCGCCTACGCCAGAGGCCCCGGTGGTCGACAACTCCCGCTTGAGTTTCTGAACTTCCACATGAAGAACCGTCAGATCCTGCCGGATATCGGCCAGTGTCTGCGCGCGGTCCTGCGCCGCGACCGTTCCGGCCAGGAAAATGGCGGTCAGAAGTCCCAAAGCCCACCGCATGCTGCGCCCTCCGAATCTCATGCCTTCACCCGGTCAGCCCACTTGCCAGAACCGTGACCGCGCGACGGTTCTTCGAATAACAGCTTTCCTCGCTGCAGATCTCGATCGGGCGTTCCTTGCCATAGCTCACTGTTTTCAACCGGTTCGACGAAATGCCACGCGAAACCAGGTATTCGCGCACCGCGCTGGCCCGGCGCGCACCCAGAGCGAGGTTGTATTCCCGCGTGCCCTGTTCATCGGCATGGCCTTCGATGACGACATTATAGTCGGCATTCGTGGTCAACCAGCTGGCCTGCCCGTCAAGCACCCGCTTGGCCTCGTCATCCAACGTGTGACGATCCACCGCGAAAAGCACCCGGTCGCCAATCGCCTGCTGGAAATAGAGCGGCGATTGCGGATCGCTGGCCGAACCTGCGATCGCGCCGCTGCTGCCCGTTCCCGCTCCCGCGTCATCGGGGCCGAACCGGCCCGCGTCGGTGCAGGCCGCAAGGGCAAGCCCCGCCACGAGCAGAATGGATTTCGCCAGATAGGTCATGTCTCACGCCTCACAATGGTTTTTCTGTTTCAACTTCTACCACAGGACCGTGGCCCTGTGAATCGGCTCTCGGCACGGGGCCGTGATTTCATCACACCACCGGTCCCGTCATTGCTGCAACGGGCTCCATGACGGGTCGGATGCGCCATTGGGCGTGCGCACCTGTCTCAGGTTCCGCCCGGTAATGTCGACCGTATAGAGACTCGACTGCCCCTGCGCACCCTGTGTCTCCCGGGTGAACATGATCACCCGCCCGTTCGGGCTCCATGTCGGCCCCTCTTCCAGAAACGAGGCCGTCAACAGCCGCTCGGCGCTGCCATCGGTTTTCATCACGCCGATGTGGAACCGCCCCTTGGATTGCTTGGTAAAGGCAATCAGGTCGCCGCGCGGGCTCCAGACCGGGGTGCCGTAATTGCCGCTGCCCTGGCTGATCCGCTGCGCATCCCCCCCGGTCGCCGGCATCACGTAAAGCTGGCGCGATCCGGAGCGATCGCTTTCAAACACGATCCGGTCCCCTTCCGGCGAGAAACTCGGAGCCGTCTCGATCGAGGGCGCACGGGTCAGCCGCGTTTCCGACCCGGACGAAATCTCCATGAGATAGATGTCGGTATTGCCCCCGGTTTCGAGTGAAAACACCACCTGCTGCCCGTCCGGCGAGAACCGCGGCGCGAAACTCATCGTGCCGTCACGGCTTTGCAGGACACGGCGGCCGACATTGGCCACATCGAGGATATAGATCCGCGGAAAACCGCTCTCGAAACTGGTATAAAGCACCCGGTCGCCCGAAGGCGAGAACCGCGGCGCCAGCACCAGCGACGCGCTGTCGGTCAGATACTGCACGTTGGCACCGTCGTAATCCATGATTGCCAATCGTTTACGGCGTTCGTTCTTGGGGCCGGTCTCGCTCACGAAGACCACGCGGCTGTCGAAATACCCGGCCTCACCGGTGATCCGGCTATAGACTTCATCGGCAACCTTGTGGGCCATCCGTCGCCAACCGCTCGTGGTGCCCGAGAACTGCAGCCCGTTGCCCAGTTCCTGACCACCGAACACATCCCAGACCCTGAATTTCACCGTGACAGCGTCACCTTCGACCCCCACCGCCCCGGTGATCAGTGCCTCCGCGTTGATCGCCCGCCAATCGGCAAATTCGACCGGGCTGGAGAAACTGGTGATCCGGCTGATATAGGCCTCCTTGCCAATCTCCCGGAAAAGCCCGGTTCCGCTCAGGTCGGCCGCAACCACCCGCGCGATATTCACGGCCATCTCCGCCGCCGCGCCACTCTCGGGCACGAAATCCGGCACCGCATAGGGCAAGGGCTCCATCACGCCATCGGTGATCTCGATCCGAAGCGGACCGTCCTGCGCCTGCACGGGGGCCATGAACAGCCCCGCCGCGACAAGCATCGTCATGAAGGTTCCGAGCAGTCTCATCATCATCTGAGCCTCATTTTCTCCGGATTGAACGTCATCTCGATTTCACGCCAGCTTTCGTATTTTTCGGTCGGCAGGTCAAAGCCACCACGGCCACAGGCAATGACCGCGGTGCGCGCATTTCGAAACGCAACCGCGCGCGCGCCCTGATCGCCGCCCTGCGCCGAGACGAGTTTCGGCGTTCCAGCCAATGTGCCGTCCCGGTTCAGTGCCACTGATACCACAACCGTGACCTGCGCGGCAGTCGAACCGGGATCCACATTCCAGCAATTCGAGATCGCCAGTATCAACCCGTTCACCTCACCCTCGCTCAGCGCCGGGGCGGTTGATTGGCCCTCTGCCTCAGTGGCCTCCTGCTGCGCCTGTTGCAGCGCCGCATTCACCGCATCGGCCGTCTCGGCGCCGGTGCTGTCCGGGTTCTGTGCGGCGGCGCGGGGGCGCGTTCGTGGCCGCACCGACTGGCGCGGGGCCGCCGTGACCGCGTCGGCCGCCTCCGGCGTGATCTCGCTCACGGTTTCCTCGGGCGCGGTGGCCTCTTCCTCGGGCCAGGCCTCTTCGGCAGGGGCATCCTCGGTCTCTTCGCGCACCACCTCGTCCGGTGCCGCCTCTGGTTCGGGCGGCTGGGCCACCGGCACGGGGGCGACCCGCTCGACCGGACGGGCCTGCGGTCGCGGCGAGATTTGCGGCACCAGAAGCACGCTCTCCTCCTCGGCCGGCGGCGCAATCTCCGGGGGGCGGTCCTCGATCTCTTGCGGCGGCGGCGCCGGCGCCACCGTTTCCGGCGGCTCGTCTGGCGGCTGCGTCTCGACCGCCTCGGGTTCGTCCTGTCCCGGCGCGGTATCGACCGTCGAGGGAAGATCCGGCTCCGGCGGCTGATCCGCTTCGGGCACTTGCGGCATCGCCACATCCGTCACCGTTTCGGGCGCGCGCTGCGCCGCCATCATCACCTCGAACTCCTCACCCGAAATCACCGCCACATCCCTGACCTCGAACGGCAGCGGCTCGGCATCGAACTGCCCGCCGAACAGCAGCCAGCCGATGAAGCCCACATGCCCCACCGCGGATATGATCTGACCGGTGTTCATGTGCGAACCCGTCAGTTTCCCGTCTCGTCAAGCGACGGCCCGCCGATATCCGTGACCAGCCCGATATTCGAGAACCCGCCGCGATTGAGCGCCCCCATAACCTGCACCACCTGCTCATAGGCCACCGCTCCGTCGGCCCGCAGGAACACCCGGTTGCCGGACCGCTCCGCCGCGATCGCCCGCAACCGCCCCAGAAGCTCATCACGCGGCACTTCCGTGCGCTGGATCAGAACAGCGCCCTGCGCCGTGATCGTCACCGTCAGCGGCTCCTCCGCCTCGGAGGGCAACGCATTGGCCGCCGTCTTGGGCAATTCCACCGGCACACCGACCGTCATCAACGGCGCCGCCACCATGAAGATGATCAGCAGAACCAGCATCACGTCGACAAAGGGTGTCACGTTGATCTCGCTCATCGGCACCGCGCGCCCGCCCCTGCGCCGACGACGCGATCCGCCGCCCGCACCCGACGACTTGATGACCCCCGCACCCATCTCAGCTGTCCAGCTGACGGCTGAGGATGGTGGCGAACTCATCGGCAAACGCCTCGTAGCTGGCGATGATCCGGTCACTGTCGGCCGAAAGCTTGTTGTAGAAGATCACCGCCGGGATCGCCGCCAGAAGCCCCAGCCCGGTGGCCAGAAGCGCCTCGGCAATGCCGGGCGCCACGACGGCAAGATTGGTGTTCTGCTGCTGCGCGATCTCGATGAATGAATTCATGATCCCGATCACCGTGCCGAACAGCCCCACGAAAGGCGCGGTCGACCCCACCGTCGCCAGCACCGGCAACCCGCTCTGCAAACGTTCGGCCTGCTTGGCGATGGCCACATCCATCGACCGGTCGATCCGGGCCTGTGCGCCGGCAATGAACCTGCCATCCGCCCTGTGCGAGCGCCGCCATTCGATCATCCCGGCGGCAAAGATCTTTTCCGACTGCCCCTTGGGGTCGGGTCCGATCTGTTCGAAAAGCTGGTCCAGCGGCTCGCCCGACCAGAACGCCCGGTCAAATCGCGCCACCTCGCGCCGCGCCTTGCGATAGTCGATGAGTTTCTGGAAAATGATCGCCCAGGACCAGAAGGACGCGAGGATCAGGACGATCATTACGAGCTTCACCGTGAGCGTCGCACGCATGAACAATGCCCACAACGTGAACTCTATATCTTGCACCAGCGCAAGGGTTTCTGCTTCCATCTGCCTGCTCGTTGTTCCGACCGTCTGTCGCGGCCCTTGTTGGGACGCAAATTAGCTGATTTTCAACAGGAAAGCCAACAGCTTTGCATCACGTTTGCGAACCCGCATTCCCGGCGGCGGTTTCCCGCCACTCAGGCCCCGGGCGCGTCCCAGTGCGGCATTCGCACCGGCTTGCCGCCAAGCGTCATGCATATCACCGTCACCATGGCGCGAAACAGAACCTTTTCGCCCCGCTTGACCTGCTGGCCCATCACCATGCGCACCGGCTTGCGGCTCTCAACCCAGGTTTCGACCATCAACTCGTCATCGAGACGCGCCGGCGCGAGATAATCCGCCTCGACCCGCCGCACGGCGAAAACGATGCCGTCCTCGTCCTTCATCCGGTTCTGGTCCAGCCCGACTTCGCGCACCCATTCGCTGCGCCCGCGCTCGATATATCGCAGGTAATTGGCATAATAGACGATACCGGCCATGTCGGTATCCTCGTAATAGACCCGGATCGGCAGCTTGTAGATCATCCCCGGCCCCCTGCACACTTGCGTGCAAACTAGACCGCGCCTGCCACAGATCGGAAGAG
>JAABTV010000068.1 GCA_011389685.1 Paracoccaceae bacterium | reverse complement strand
CCCTCACCGCCGCTGCCGTGCCGGGAGTGAATCATGTTCTCGAAACCGCGTCGAGACCGGCCTTTTTCAGCAGCCTGCTAAAGGTCGATCTCCCATTCCTGCTCGACCAGATCGACACCGAAAGAGCGCACCGGTTCCGACGAAACACAATGCCAGCCCGTCCGCGCATAGAGCGCGCAGGCCGCGCGGTGGCTTTCATGGGTCGAAAGGCGCATCCGCCGATAGCCCCGGTCACGCGCCCAGCCCATGCATGCGTCGAGCAGGTAACGGCCCAGCCCCCTGCCCCGCACCTCGGGCATGAGCAGAAAAAGCCGCAGTCTGGCGGTCTGCTCGTCATTTCGCACACAGAAGATCGAGCCCAGCCGCGTGCCGTTCTCTTCGGCGATAAAGGCGCGTTCGCAGGCGGGATCGTGATGGCGGATAAAATCGGCCAGCACCTCGGCCACCAGCGCCTCTAACGTGCGGTCAAACCCTTCGTCGCGCGCATAAAGCACGCCGTGCTGTTCGATCAGCCAGCCGGCATCGCCGATTTCCAGATTCCTCAGGATCACCTCGCCCATGACAGACCAGATTGCGCGCGCGCATCTTGCATCGCAAGGGCAAACTCGCTAGCTGCAAATGTCTCATCCGAGAGCGACACCATCACGAGGGCACCCCAATGGGCATCAACGACGAACGCGACATCGAGGCGAACCTGCAGATCGGCCCGACCGACAAGGGCATGGTGCGGTTGTTCGTCGAAGCGGGCAGCGCCGAGATCCCGATGGATTTCGAACCCGAAGAGGCCGAAGAGATCGCCGAGGAGATCATGGCTGCGGCCCGGGCGGCGCGGGCGCGGAAATAAGGCACGGTGGAACGTCAGACCCGCGGATCGCGCAGGCCCTGCAACCGTCGTGCCGCCTGGCGGGCGAATCGCAGCGTGAGCGCCTTGCGCCGGGCGGGCGGCAGTTTCTCTTCCGGACCCATGCGGATCAGTTCGCCATTATAGGCATCGGCGATGATGAGCCCGGTATCGTCGGGCAAAAGCTCGGTCGGGAAATCCACGTCCACCGCCCAGAAATAGCGGTCGCACCATTCCAGGTAGCCATTCCATTTCCGGTCCGAGGTGAAATCGACGCGGCTCGACTTGCATTCGATCACCCAGATCTCGCCTTTCGGGCCCAGCGCCATCACATCGACGCGCTTGCCACGTTCGGGAGTAAACTCCTCGATCGTCGCAAAATCATGCCCCCGGAGATGACGGCAGACGCCGCGCGCCAGAAGCTGGCCGGGCTGAAGCGGTTCGGAGGGCAAAGGGTCACTCATGCCGGAATTATGAACAAAGGATGAACATGAGGCAAGGCCGGTTGCGGATGATCGGTCGGACAGATGACCGGATTTGCCCCTTGCCGAACGCCCCTGTCACACCTAGGTAGGAGGTGGCGGTTCTGCCCCTCTCGTGACACGGTTACATTCCAGTGGCCTTAAATACTTCCGAGGGAGCTGGCTCTGTCGTGGTCCTGGCCTCGTTACCTGGCGCCCACCTGTGCACACAGGCTCTCGGGAATGAGAAAACCCCACGGTCCGGGTGGTTCCGCCGCTTTTACCGGCACCAAACGAAAAAACGCACCCCGAGGGGTGCGTTTTCGTCGTTCAGATCATCCGTTTCGTCAGTTGCGGAGCGGCTTGCCGGCCGGCACGCGCACCAGCGCCGGTTCGCCGGCGGGCGGCGTGACTCGTTCGCGCAACCCGCCACCGGGGCCGTCGTCGTCATCGTCCTTCATCCGCATCACGGCGATGCCGAACTGGACACCGGCAAAGATGACACCGTTGGAAATCCACAGAATCAGCACGGCGAGCCATCCCATGTCGGAATGGGTCACGAGGTGCCACAGGTTGGCGACGTTGAAATAAAGCAGCATCACAACGAAGGCCGCCGCGATGGCGAAGCCGATCAATACGTTGATGATATACATGCGGATAAGTTTCGGCATGGAATGCCCCCTTTCCTTTGCTCGAGTCAAAGGTAACCGATATCGGAACATCTTCAAGGGGCCTGGGCGCAGACGGCAGGAAATGGCCAATATGACGCGGCTGGGGCGGCGTTGTTGGCCATGCGCAGAGCCGAGGCACGCAGACAACTGGCTCAAGCGCGGTCTCGCATGATTGCGGGGCGAGGTTCGAGGCCGGCTTTCCCTTTCGTGCATCTTCGCGGCAAGTGTGAGACAAGAGTGACCACTTGCCATGGCATTTGTGCGACGTGACGCGTCTTGAGGGGACAGGCGATGCAGGACACCGGGATCGACGACCAGGCAACGATGCGCGCCATCGTGACCACCGGGACCGGCGGCTATGAAAGGCTTGAATACAAGCCTGTGCCCATGCCCGTCGCGGGCCCGGGCGAGGTGCTTGTGAAAGTGCTGGCCGCCGGTGTGAACAACACCGAGATCAACACCCGGCTTGGCTGGTATTCCTCGTCCGTTACCGACGCGACCGGAGAGACGAGCGATACCGAAGAGCGGCAGGATGGCGGCTGGAACAATTCCACCCCCTTTCCCATCATCCAGGGCACGGATTGCTGCGGAGAAGTGGTGTCGGTGGGGGCGGACAAGGACAGTGGCCGGATCGGTCGGCGCGTTCTCGTGCGGCCCTGCATACGCGAGCACGGTTTTGGCCGGATGGACAACATCTGGATGGGGTCCGATTTCGACGGGGCCTTCGCGCAATATGTGAAAGTCCCGGCAAGCGAGGTGTTTGACGTCGATTGCGACTGGAGCGATGCCGAGCTTGCGACCATACCCTGCGCTTATGGCACGGCCGAGAACATGATCCACCGTGCGAGGGTGGAGGCGGGCATGCGCGTCCTCGTGCCGGGGGCATCCGGCGGCGTCGGATCGGCGCTTGTCCAGCTTCTGAAGCGCCGCGGGGCCGAGGTCATCGCGGTGACCAGCAGCTCGAAAATCGGCGACGTCACCCGGATCGGCGCCGATCACGTGCTCGCACGCGATGTGGACACAGTGGCGGTGCTGGGGCCGGAAAGCGTCGATGTGGTGATCGACAACGTGGGGGGGCCGAGTTTTGGCAACATGCTCAAACTGCTGCGACGCGGCGGACGATATGCCACGTCCGGTGCCATCGCCGGACCGGTCGTCAGCCTCGATTTGCGCGACATGTATCTCAAGGACATCACGCTGATCGGCTGCACCGCGTGGGACGAACCGGTTTTTCCCAACCTGATCCGCTATATCGAGAATGGCGAAATCAGGCCATTGCTTGCCAGGACCTATCCGCTGGACGCGATTGCCGAGGCGCAGCGCGATTTCCAGACCAAGCGGCATGTCGGAAAGCTCGTGCTGATCCCGTCCTGAGGAGAGCGCACGGACGAGTCGCGTGCGCTAGCCAAGCGTGACCGGTTGCACCCACCAGTCGGGATGGGTGGTTCGGATCACCTCTGCCGCGGCGGCGGCCTCGGCGCCGGTGTCGTAAAGCGCGAAGACCGTCGCGCCGGAGCCGGACATGCGCACCAGGTGTGCGCCCGCCGTGGCGCGCAGCGCGTCGAGCGCGGTGCCAATGACAGGTGACAGCTTCCGCGCCGGGGCTTCGAGATCGTTGCGCATGCTCGCAAGCCACGCGGCCATGGTGCGCGGGGTGTCAAGGCACGGCAAGGCGTCGGGCATGGGCGGGTTGTCGCGGCGTTCAAGCCCGGCAAAGACCTGTGCGGTGGGCAATTCGACCCCCGGGTTGACCAGGAGCGCGGGCAGCGCCGGGGCGCCGTCATAGGGGGTCAGCCGCTCGCCCACGCCGCGCATCCGCACCGCGCGCCCGTAAAGGCAGACCGGCACATCCGCGCCAAGGCGTTCGGCATCGTCGGGCAGCGGTTGCCCGGTCAACCCGGCCAATGCCCGCAGCACCGCCGCCGCATCCGACGAGCCGCCACCGATGCCCGCCGCCGCGGGCAGGTGTTTTTCCAGCGTGATCGCCGCATTTGCCCCCATCAGTGCCGCCGCCCTGAGCGCGAGGTTGCGCCCGTCCTCCGGCACCCCTGCCGCCATCGGCCCCGTGACCGTGAGCGCGGGCGCATCGGCCAGGGACACGCTGACGCGGTCGCCCAGATCGGCGAACATCACCAGGCTGTCGAGCAGGTGATAGCCATCCGCGCACCGCCCGGTCACATGCAGGGCGAGGTTGATCTTGGCCGGTGCGAACGCCGTGGCGACGCGCCGGGAGGAGTCAGTCGCCATCGGCCACGCGCAGGGGGTTCGAGCCTTCCTCCGCAAGCACCCGGTCGAGCCCGATTTCGAGCTTGCGGCGGATACGCTCGGGGTCGGCATCTTCGGCGGCGTCGCCGTAATCGACGAAGGAAAGCGCGCGCTTCCACTGGAATTCGGCCTCGCGATAGCGCCCCACCGCCCAATAGACATCGCCCAGGTGGTCGTTCACGATGGGATCGATCGGCATCAGCTCGGTCGCGCGTTCCATGTGGCCGACCGCCTCGTCATAGCGGCCAAGGCGATAGAGCACCCAGCCCAGGCTGTCGACGATATAGCCCGAATCCGGTCGCGCGGCGACGGCCTCTTCGATCATGGCCAGCGCCTCGTCGAGCTTCTCCTGCCGTTCGACCAGCGAATAGCCCAGATAGTTGAGCACCTCGGGCCGCCCCGGGTTGAGCTCCAGCGCCTTGCGGAAATCGGCCTCGGATGCGGGCCAGTCACCGATCCGTTCGTGGCAGATGCCGCGCGCGTAATAGAGGAACCACTGACCCTGCTCCTCCTGCTCGAAGCGCGCGAGGGCGTCGTCATAGGCCGCGGCGGCCTCTTCATAGCGGTCGAGCGTGCGCATCAGGTCGCCAAGCGCGCTGTGCACCGCCGGCAGGTCGCCATGGGTTTCGGTCAGCCGGGTCAGAACCTCGATCGCGGCATCGGATTTGCCCGCGCGGCGCAACGTGTCGGCCCGGCCCAGTTCGGCGGCATGAAAGGCGCTGTGATCGCGCGGCACCTTGCGATAGGCTGCGGCGGCGAGTTCGTAACGCTCCATGTTTTCAAGAATACCGGCGGTGAGTAGAATCGCATCGACATGATCTGGGCGCAGATGTTCGGCCAGACGGGCAAAGAGAATCGTATCGGCCGGGCGCGCATCGCCCTGCAGCGCACCGGCCACGGCATAAAGCACCTCGGCCATGCCGTCGCGCGGACTCGACACGATATCGAAGGGCAGCGTTTCGCCCACGGCAAGCGCATCCCGCATCGCGGCCAGTTCGGGATCGAGGCTTTGACCGAACACCTCGTCGAGAACGGCAATCGCTTCGGCGTTGCGGTCAATCTGGCTGAGCACCTGCGCGCGGGCCATCACGCCGCGCCGGGTCTGCATCGCCGAGCCGGGGCCGCTTTGGCCAAGGATCTCTTCGGCGCTTTCCAGATCGCCCACCAGCGCCAGCGCCAGCGCCTTGTGATAGAGCGCGAAACTGCGCTGGCCGCGATCCTCGGCGACCTTGTCGAAGGCGGCGATCGCATCGGCCATCGCCCCCTTGCCCAATTGCGCCCAACCACCGATCAGCCCGTCGACCAGCGGCCCGATCCCGCGCTGATCGGCGATCCGCACGAGGATGTCATCATAGCGGGTGTTCCACGCCTCGTCGGCCAGAAGCACCATATGCGAAAGCTGGCTGCGCAAATCCTGGTCTTCCATCACGCGCGCCACCGGCAGGGCGCGGTCGATCCGGCCCAGCGACAGGTTGGCCAGCACGACCGACTCCATCAGCGACGGATTGCCCGGGTCCCGCGTCAGGGCCTGCGTGTAGTAGAGCACCGCATTCTCGAAATCTCCGAGATAACGCGCCTGCCGCCCGGCAAGATAGGCCCCCGCCAAGCCCTCGGCGAGGGCCGGCGCCGCCGCGAGTTGCATGACAAGCGCCAGCGTGGCTGCCCATTTCGATCCGGTCATTGATCACCCTGCCTTTTCGCCTCTGGAATTGCCGCGCCAGACTAACCGACCTTGCGGCAAACGCAATGCGGCGCGCCCGCGCCACGGCAAAAGCCGCGGTAAATTTCCGGTGCGCTGTGGGCCTGCGCGCATGGAAACGGGGCCGCGCGGGCCCCGTTCACCGATGCGCCGGCTCACATGTTGGGATAGTTCGGCCCATCACCGCCCTGTGGCGTGACCCAGTTTATGTTCTCGCTGGGGTCCTTGATGTCACAGGTCTTGCAATGCACGCAGTTCTGGAAGTTGATCACGAATTCGGGCTTGCCGTCCTTTTCCACGAATTCATACACCCCCGCCGGGCAATAGCGTGCGGATGGCCCGGCGTATTTCGCAAGATTGACCTCGACCGGCACCTTGTCATCCTTGAGCTGCAGGTGGCAGGGCTGGTTTTCCTCGTGGTTGGTCATCGAGAAGCTGACATTGGTGAGCCGGTCGAAGCTGAGCTTGCCATCGGGTTTGGGATAGTCGATCGGCTTGTGCTTGTCGGCCGGTTCGGTCGCCTGCGCGTCGTTCTTGCCATGCTTGAGCGTGCCCAGCAGCGAAAACCGAAAGATCGTCTGGAACCACATGTCGAACCCGCCGATGGCAAGCCCGCCCAGCGGCCCCAGCTTGCCGTTGAGCGGCGCCACGTTGCGCACGATCCTGAGATCCTTGCCCACCGGCCCGGCGCGCAGCGCGGTGTCATAAGCGTCGAGCGTATCCCCCGCCCGGCCCGCCTTGATCGCCTCATGCGCGGCCTCGGCGGCCTCGATGCCGGAATGCATGGCGTTGTGGTTGCCCTTGATCCGCGGCAGGTTCACGAGCCCCGCCGAACAGCCCAGAAGCGCACCGCCCGGAAAGGCCACCTGCGGGATCGACTGGACCCCGCCCTTGGTCACCGCCCGCGCGCCATAGGCGACGCGCTTGCCGCCTTTCAGAAGCTCGGCGATCTTGGGGTGATGCTTGAACCGCTGGAATTCCATATAGGGGTAAAGATACGGGTTGCGGTAGTTCAGATCGACGATATAGCCGACATAAACTTGATTGTTGTCAAGGTGATAGACGAAACTGCCCCCCCCGTTGCCAAAGCCCAGCGGCCAGCCCATCGTGTGGGTCACCTCGCCCTCGTTGTGCTTGTCGGGGTCGACCTCCCAGATTTCCTTCATGCCGAGGCCGAATTTCGGCACGTCGCAATTGGCGGCGAGGTCGTATTTCGCGATCACCTCTTTCGACAGCGATCCGCGCACACCCTCGGACAGGAAAACGTATTTGCCGTGCAGCTCCATCCCCGGCTCGGTGCCTTCGCCGATGCTGCCATCGGGTTCCAGCCCGAACACGCCGGCCACCACCCCCTTGAGCGATCCGTCATCGCGCCAGACCAGTTCGGAACAGGCCATGCCGGGGAAGATCTCGACCCCCAGTTCCTCGGCCTGCTCGGCCATCCAGCGACAGACATTGCCCATCGAGACGATGTAATTGCCGTGGTTGTTCATCAGCGGCGGCATCACGAAATTGGGGATGCGAACCTCGCCGGACTCGCCGAGGATATAGAAATTGTCCTCCTTGACAGGCACGTTGATCGGCGCGCCCTTGTCTTTCCAGTCGGGCATCAACCGGTCGAGCCCCGATGGGTCCAGCACCGCGCCCGAGAGGATATGCGCGCCCACCTCCGAGCCCTTTTCGAGAACCACGACATCCAGATCGGCATCGAGCTGCTTGAGCCGGATCGCGGCGGACAGGCCGGCCGGCCCCGCGCCCACGATCACCACGTCATATTCCATCGCTTCGCGTTCGACCTCGGCCATGTGCGGCTCCCCTTTTGCGTGGCTAAATTACTTCAAAGCTGGATACACGGGGGGGGCAAGCCGCGTCAATCGCGACAGGGCGTCACCCTGGGGCGCCACCCGCCCCGGCAAGGCGCGCAATCCTGCCAACGCGGGCCCCGGGTCGGCCCGACCGTTTGCGCGCGGCGCCGCCGTGACCTATTGCAATCGAAGCGCCTTTGAAGGCAGTGTGAAGGGAACGAACGGGGTAGGCGAGAAAATCGCCGCCCCCATTTTACTGTTGGAATGATGACCATGGAAAAAATCCCGATGACGCGCAAAGGGTTCGATGCCCTGCAGACCGAACTGAAAAAGCTCAAGTCCGAGGACCGTCCGGCGATCATCCGCGCAATCGCGGAGGCGCGCGAACATGGCGATCTGAGCGAGAATGCCGAATATCATTCCGCCAAGGAAAAACAGAGCTTCGTCGAGGGCCGCATCAAGGAACTGGAAAGCGTGATCAGCCTGGCCGACGTGATCGACCCGAAGAAGCTTTCGGGCACGATCAAGTTCGGCGCGACGGTGACGCTTGTCGACGAGGACACCGACGAGGAAAAGACCTATCAGATCGTCGGCGAATACGAGGCCGATATCGAAGCCGGCAAGCTCAACATCAAGTCGCCCATCGCCCGTGCCCTGATCGGCAAGGAAAAGGGCGACAGTGTCGAAGTGCGCACGCCGGGCGGCGATCGCGGTTACGAAGTGCTCGATGTGCAATTTGTCTGAGCTCCCCTGAGTTGTCCGAGCTCACCTGAGAGGGCCCGACCATGGCCGACCCGCATGACAGCCGACCGACACCGCTGGGCATCTATGACCGCCCGACGCGCCCGGTCATCTCGGCGATCGAGATCATCGCGCTGCTGCTTTCGGCGCTGTGGCTGATCGGGGCGGCGACGTTCTTTCTCGTGCTCGACACGCCCGCGCCGGAAACGCCCGCACCCGCGACAGGCACCGACAGCCTGCGCTTTGTCATGACCATGCTGGCGGTGTTCATGCCGGTGGCGATGATCTGGGTGGCGGCGACGGCGGCGCGCTCGTCAAAGGTCATGCGCGAAGAGAGCCAGCGGCTTCAGGCCGCGATCGACGCGATCCGTCAGGCCTATGTCGCACAATCCCAGGGCCGCGGCGGGATGAGCGACGCCTCGGTGCAGAAAAAGCTCGACGAGATCGCGGCGGCGCAGAAAAAGACCGAAACCGCGCTGGCGACGTTCCACTCCTCGCGGGAACGCCTGGCCCACCAGACCCAGGCTTCCCCGACCGCCGACCCGGCCCATGACCAGGCGGCGTTGCCGCTGGGCACGCGCGCCGAGGACATGGCGCCGCCCCTGGAGCGGTCGGATTTCATCCGCGCGCTGAACTTTCCCGAAACCGCCGAAGACACCGAAGGTTTCGCGGCGCTGCGCAAGGCGCTCAGGGACCGGCACGCCAAGGAACTGATCCAGGCCAGCCAGGACGTGCTGACCCTGCTGAGCCAGGACGGCATCTACATGGACGACCTGCGCCCCGACATGGCACGGCCCGAAATCTGGCGTCGCTTCGCCGCCGGGGAACGTGGCCGGGCGGTGGCCGCGCTTGGCGGGGTGCGCGACCGCTCGTCGCTTGCGCTGTCGGCCGGGCGGATGCGCCAGGATCCGATTTTTCGCGATGCGGCACACCATTTCCTGCGCAAGTTCGACCAGATGTTCGCCGGTTTCGCCGAGGCGGCCAGCGATGCCGAAATCTCGGAGCTTGCCAACACCCGCACCGCCCGGGCCTTCATGCTGCTGGGCCGGGTGGCGGGCACCTTCGACTGACCCCCGCCGGGCCAAATCAGCAGGTACCGGCCCCCTGCTTCATCTGACCGGAAATACCTCGGGGGTGTGGGGGTGGAACCCCCGCTCCGGCACCCGATGACGATGACCACCGCTCGAAGCACTCATCGGCGTCATGCCCCGGCCTCGACCATCTCCCGCGCCAGAGCGAGGTCGGCGGGTGTGTTGATGTTGAAAAACGGATCATGCGGCTCTGCGTCGAACATCGCGACCTGGGCACCGTGATCCCGGGCCCAGAGCCGTACCCGGCGCGCACCACCCGCCAGTGCCGTGCGCAGGTCGTCGCGCAACCCCACCGGCCACAGGCCGAAGGTCGGATGCCACCCATCCGACGTGGCCGCGATCACCGGGCAGGCGGCCCTGCCCTGCCCCGCCGCGCGCAAGCGCGCCACCAGATCAGGCGGGAAAAACGGTGTGTCCCCCGCCACCGTCACCACCGATTGCGCGTCCTGCCCCGCGGCCCAGTCCATCGCCGCCAGGATACCGCCCAGCGGGCCGGGAAACCCCGCGACGCTGTCGGCGATCACCGGCAGGGGATATTCCGCGAACCGCACCGCATCGCCGTTGGCGTTGAGAGCGATGCCGCCCACCTGCGGCCTGAGCCGTGCGATCACGTGATCCAGAATCGTGCCGTCCCCCAAGGGCAAGAGCGCCTTGTCGCCCCCGCCCATTCGCGTCGCCAGCCCACCGGCGAGGATGACACCGGGGATCGAATCCGGCGGGCCGGTCATGGGCTTGCTCTCATCTGGCGGATGGATTGCATCCCAGGCTCCGAAGGGTTAGGCGGTTGGCAGTCAATCTAGGGCCAAGCCATGCTGCCTGCCAGTGATAAATCCGCCTTCTGGATGGGTGTGCGCAGCGCCGCGCCCTTCATCCTCGTGGTCGTGCCCTTTGCCATGCTGTTCGGTGTCGTGGCCACGGAGGCGGGCTTTACCGTGCTGGAAACATTCGTCTTTTCCGCCACCGTCGTGGCCGGAGCGGCGCAGTTCACGGCGCTGCAACTGATGCAGGAGCAGGCGCCCACCTTCATTGTCCTGATCTCGGCGCTGGCAGTCAACCTGCGGCTGGCGATGTATTCCGCCGCCCTCACCCCGCATCTGGGGGCCGCACCCTTCTGGACGCGGGCATTCGTGGCCTATCTCACCGTCGATCAAAGCTATGCCTGCTCGGTTGCCGCCTATGAGCGCAACCCGGATTGGGATCTGCGCACCAAGCTGATCTTCTTTTTCGGCAGTTGCGCGCCGGTTCTGCCGCTGTGGATGCTGGCCTCGCTGGCCGGGGCGCTGATCGGGCAGGCGATTCCGCCCGCCTTCGCGCTGGATTTCGCGGTGCCGATCACCTTTCTGGCGATCATCGCGCCAATGCTGCGCACGCTGGCGCATGTCATCGCCGCACTGGTCGCGGTCATCCTGGCGCTGACCTTCGCCTGGCTGCCGTTCAACCTGGGGCTGCTGGTTGGCGGGCTGGGCGGCATGATCGTCGGCGCGCAGGCCGAGTTGATGCTGGAACGGCGCTTGAAACCGGGGCCGCAGCCGTGATGGACACGACCACCATCTGGATCGTGATCGCCGGGCTGGGGATCGGCAGTTTCGCCCTGCGCTTCCTGTTTCTGGGAGTGATCGGCAACCGGCCCCTGCCGCCCTGGATCCTGCGCCACCTGCGTTACACGGCCGTGGCGGTCATCCCGGCGCTGGTCGCACCGATGGTTCTGTGGCCGGCGGCGACCGGCGGGCAGTTCGACGGCCCCCGCATGGCCGCGGCGTTTGTCACGCTCGGGGTCGGGCTGGCCACGAAGAACGTGCTCGCCGCGATCGTGCTGGGGGCAGTCACGCTTTATGGCGGGCTGTATCTTTCCGCCTGAGGATCAGCTGGTGTTCCGGGATTGCGCGAACCGCACCGGGTCCCAGTCTTCGAGAGCCCGGGAATTGTCGTCGCTGTCGTATTCATGCAGCACCCGTTCGCGCACACCGGGTATCTGGCGGAACTGATCGGCCAGCTTGATCGGGAACATGGTCTGGCGCAGCCCCTCGAAACCTGGCACCTGACGCAGGATCGCGCTGGTCGAATGGGTGCAATAGGCGTTGGGCACGGCGCCATAGGCCTGAGCGACCACGAGGGCCCGTTCGGCGGCCTGGGGCGACACGTCGATCTCCTGGATGATGACGTGCCAGGTCTTGCGGGCGTGATAGCGCGTATAGACATCCGCCACCTCGGGTGTGATGCCGAACAGCAGATCGTTGCGTTCGGGGATGGCGTCATGCTTGAAACTGCCCGACGGATCCCAGATCACCCGCTGCGAGGCGTTGATCATCAGCGAGGAATGCCCGCCCGCCCCCGTGTCGTTACTGACCATGGTAAAGAGGGTCAGGCGCGGTGGCCCGTTGTGGCGATACCGCGCCGCTTGCACGGCCTCGTCCGGCGCCCAGACCGGATCGGCGGCACAGCCGGCCAGAACCAAAAGCCCGATCAGGGCCGCCAGAACCTTGCGCATCACATGGGATCCCCCTTTTGGAGATCAGACCCGGAAACCGGGATCAGGCATTCACCAGCGCAATGAAAAGCAGCAGGAGAATGATCACGATGGTTGACCGGGTCATGAATGTCACGAAGCCCTCGAAGGTCTTTTCCTGAACCTCGGTGTTCATGTCACCGTGCTTGTGTTCGCTCATTTTCGCGCTCCGATATTGTCTTTGGCAAAGTGGATAGACGATTTGCGCGGGCCTGTCACCCTTGCTTGTCGTCCGGGTCCGAGACACTGTTTTCCCGGTCGAGATCCTGCGCCAGGCGAAAGCCGATGCGGCGGGCTGCGCCGCGTTCGATCTGTCGGGGCAAGGCGCGCAGCATCACGTTCAACTGGCTGACATGCTGGATCAACTGGGTGCGCGTTCCGGTCGCGTCCGACCCGTAGAAGGTCACGATATCCGGGTCGAAAAACCCCAGACCCTCGATCCGGATCACGCCGGTGTCGCCGCCGGTAAATCCCATCGCGACCTCGTGCTCGTTGTCGAGTTGTTCCTCGAAATTCTGGATATAGAGGATCAGCCGTTCATAGGCCCATTCGGCCGGGCTTTTCTGTTTGAGCGACTTCTGCCGCACCGCATCGGGCACATCGTTGCATGCCTCGGCTTCGGGATCGGCGTGGACCTCGTGGCGGCGCGGAAGCGCGCTGTTCTCATAGGCTTCGGCCGATGTCCTGATCTCGTCCTGCATTGTCGTTCCCCCCTTGCTGCCAGAGCCACGCCCCATCGGCGCGGCGGGTGCGAGTCACGCGCCCCTCCTTGAGCAGATGATTGAGATGCGCGACCGTTTCGACAAGGGCCAGGCCATAGATACCCTCGTCGATCCTGCGTTTGAAGAGCGGCGCGAAACAATCCGAGGCGACACGGGGCCGGTCGAGATGCGCCTCGAGCCGCGCCAGCGCACCTTGGTGATTGTCGAGCAACTGGCGCAGTCGCAGCGGCAACCCGGTAAAGGGCAGCTTGTGCCCCGACAGGACCAGTTGATCGGCGCGAGCATATTGCGCCAGCCGCTCACAGGCGTCCATCCATTCGCCCAGCGGCTCGGCCTCGGGTTCGGTCGGATAGACGCCGATATTGGGGCTGATCGAGCTGATCACCTGATCGCCCGCGATCACCAGGTTGTCGTCGCGGCTCCAGAGCGTGACATGCTCGGGCGCGTGGCCGTTGCCCATGCGCACATCCCAGTCGCGCCCGCCCATGCGGACCACCTCGCCCTCCTGCACGCGTTGATAGCCGACCGGAAGATCATGGCACATGTCGGCGAAATTGAACGGCCGCTCGCGCATCCGCTTGTCAAGATGCGCCGCATCCATGCCCGCGCCGCGCCAGAACGCCTCGGCCTGTGCGGTCGGGCGCTCCTCGACGTCGAGGATGAGCATCCGCGCCATGAGATAGGCCGTGCGCGAGGTCCAGAGTTCGGCCCCGCGCGCAACGAACCAGCCCGCCATGCCGACGTGATCGGGGTGATGATGGGTCAGCAGGACCCGGCCCACGGGCTTGCCCGCGAGCGGGCCGTCAAGCAGCCGCTCCCACAGCGCCTGTGTGCGGCCGGTCTTCATGCCGGCGTCGATGATGGTCCAGTGATCGCCCTCGTCCAGCGCGTAGATGTTCACATGATCGAGCGCCATCGGCAGCGGCAGGCGCAGCCACAGCACACCGGGCGCCACCTCGATCGCCTCGCCCTCGTCCGGCGGGGACTCCCAGGGATAGGCCATATGAGCGGCGCCGCCATCCATCAGGCCACTCCCAGATCGTCGTCGGTGAGCGCATAAAGATCGCCCGCGCCCTGAGTCGCATGGGCCAGGTGCGCGGCATATTCGGGCAGGAGCCGCTGGATATAGAACCGCGCCAGCCGGGTGCGCGGGCCGTCGCCGTCTTCTGCCCAGGCGGCGCGCAGGTGGTAATGCGCACCCAGAACCCGCGCCCAGCCCATCAGGAACGGCACCGCACCGGCAAAGCGTTCGTTCACGTCGCCCTGGGACACCATCCATTCGGTCGTCTCGCGCAGCGCCTCGACAGCGTCCCAGACGGCGCCGGCCATGCGCGGCTGTTTCGGGCGCGCGGCCTCGGCCTGTTCGGCGATCTCCTCGATCAGCGCGCAGGCGGCCTCGCCCCCGTCCATCAGTTTGCGGCCGGCAAGGTCCATCGCCTGGATGCCGTTGGTGCCTTCGTAGATCGAGGTCACCCGCACATCGCGGCTGAACTGGGCCGCGCCGGTTTCCTCGATGAACCCCATGCCGCCATGCACCTGCACACCCAGCTCGGCGACGCGGATGCCGGTGTCCGAGCCGAACGCCTTGGCGATCGGGGTCAGGAACGCCCCGCGCGCCTGCCATTCCTTGTCGCCGGTGGCGTTGCCCATGTCGATCGCCACCGCACAGGCCATCCCGATCGCGCGCGCGGCAAAGACATCGGCCTTCATCGTGGCCAGCATCCGGCGCACGTCGGCATGCTCGATGATCGCGCCGCTGCCGTTCTCGACCGGGGTGCGGCCCTGCTTGCGGTCCTTGGCATAGGCCAGCGCGTGCTGATAGGCGGCTTCGGCCACGCCGATTCCCTGCATGCCGACGCCCAGCCGCGCGTTGTTCATCATCGTGAACATCGCCGCCATGCCGCCATGTTCGGCCCCCACCATCCAGCCGGTCGCGCCGTCATACTGCATCACGCAGGTCGGGCTGCCATGCACCCCGAGCTTGTGTTCGAGGCTGACCACCTTGAGCGAATTGGCCTTGCCCGGTTTGCCCGCGTCATCCGGAACATACTTTGGCACCAGGAAGAGGCTGATCCCCTTGGGCCCCGGCACCCCGTCGGGCAGCCGTGCCAGCACCAGGTGACAGACATTTTCCATGAAATCGCCGTCGCCCCAGGTGATATAGATCTTCTGCCCGGTGATCGCATAGGTGCCGTCGCCATTGGCCTCGGCCCTTGTGCGCAGCGCACCGACGTCCGACCCGGCCTGCGGTTCGGTCAGGTTCATCGTGCCGTTCCATTCGCCGCTGATCAGCTTGGGCAGGTAAAGCGCCTTGATCTCGTCGCTGGCGTGATGCTCCAGCGCCTCGATCTGGCCCTGGGTCAGCAGCGGGTTGAGCTGAAGCGCCATGCAGGCACCGCTCATCATCTCGTTGACGGCGCTCATCATCGCCATCGGCAGGCCCATCCCGCCAAACTCGGGATCGGCGGAAATGCCCAGCCAGCCGCCCTCGCGAATCGCGGCATAGCCTTCGGCAAAGCCGGGCGGGGTGCGCACGACGCCGTTTTCGAGATAGGCACCGTTCAGGTCGCCCTCGCGTTGCAGCGGGGCCAGCTTGTCCTCGCACATGCGCCCGGCCTCGCCCAGAATTGCTGAAACCATGTCGGGGCTGGCCTCGGAAAACCGCTCGGTTTCGGCAACTTGCGAGAACCCGACCACATGGTCGAACAAGTAGGTATAGTCGGCAATCGGCGCGCGATAGGGCATTGGTGAACTCCTGGACAAGCGGCTTGGCTTCGAATGCGGGCGCTTGTATGCAGACCCGCAGTCCAGCGTAAAGCAAGACTTGCGCCTTCACATATCAAAACGCGGCGTCATTGCCATGACCGATCTTACCACCCTTCGCCTCGATGCCGATGACGGCGGGCTTGACCGAGCCGCCGCAATTCTGCGTGCGGGGGGGCTTGTCGCCTTTCCGACCGAAACCGTCTACGGGCTCGGGGCGGATGCGTGCAATGGGCGGGCGGTGGCGCGGATCTTTGCCGCCAAGGGGCGTCCGCGGTTCAATCCGCTGATCGTCCACCTGGCCGACGCGCAGGCGGCCCGCGCGTTGGTCGAATGGTCCGACGCGGCCGAGGCGCTCGCCACGAGGTTCTGGCCCGGCCCGCTGACCCTGGTGCTGCCGCTCCTGCCCGACAGCCCGCTTTCGCCGCTCGTCACCGCCGGGCTGCCCAGCCTCGCGCTGCGCGTGCCCGCCCATCCGCTGGCCCGGGCGTTACTGGCGCGGTTCGGTGGCCCGGTGGCGGCGCCTTCGGCCAACCCGTCGGGCCGGATCAGCCCGACCACCGCAGCCCATGTCGCCGCCGGTCTCTCGGGCCGGATCGAGGCCATTCTCGATGGTGGGCCCTGCCCGGTGGGGGTCGAGAGCACCATCCTCGGGTTGACCGACACGCCGCGCCTGCTGCGCCCCGGCGGCCTTGCCAGCGAAGAGATCGCGGCGGCGCTGGGCCAGCCTCTGGCGCCCTCGGGGCCGGGCATCTCCGCCCCGGGCCAGCTGGCCTCGCATTACGCGCCGGCGGCCCCCATGCGTCTCGATGCGACCGAGAAACTCCCCGGCGAGCGGCTTCTGGGCTTCGGCGCCGTCCCCCGGGCCGATCTCAACCTCTCACCCGCCGGTGATCTGACCGAGGCCGCGGCCAATCTCTTCGCCATGCTGCACCGCATCGACGACGGAAGCACCGCGATCGCGGTCTCGCCCATCCCCGAAACCGGCCTTGGCCGCGCGATCAATGACCGGCTGCGTCGCGCCGCGGCGCCGCGGGGCTAGGTTCCGTACCCATAAAGAGGATTCTCATGGTGGGCGCGTCGTGATTCACTGTCTCCAGCAGAGGAGGCATGTAT
>JAABTV010000067.1 GCA_011389685.1 Paracoccaceae bacterium | reverse complement strand
CCACCTCGATACGCCGCCTTCTCAAGCCTCGTCACCCATTTTCCCGCATAGCTCCCATGACAGCTTTACCCCCTTTTGCGGCGAATTTGCCTGTCTGCCGCCCCACTGGCTTGGCAATTGCCCAACCTGCTTTCCCAGCAACCTTAGCCAAAAATAGCGCTGAACGTCCGGTTGCATTTGCAGCCCGTACTGATATCGATGGCTTTTTTTGGTTTTTCTTGTCCAAGTTTACGCGCTCCAAGTGGTCTTATCGGTCGGATACAGGAATAACCTATCGCAGATCGCTTGTCTGGTGAGGCAACATCGGCGCGGTCGACACTGTCCCAGAGGTCCAAAATTGGCCGCCCCCTCGGTGATTAAAGGCAGCAATTCGCGCTTGTCACCTATTTAGCCGGGCCGCACCATCTGAAACTCTGGCCACCCAACGATCTTCTGCCGCTTTCGCTTCGAGAGATTTGTTAGAGAATTGTTCCTGCCCGATACCCGGCCCTCATCGGGCATCTTGCTTCAACTGGCGAACATCAGGGCGTGTTGCACCCGATCGCGTTCAATCCGCCCGAACCGCGTGAAACCCGAGCACGTGTCACCATCCTGGCCCCCGACAGGCCGGGCTCGCCCAATGCGCCCGTGAAACCGATACTGTGAAAAACATCCTGCCGATCGGGCACAACCCGCCCGACACCCGATCAGAACCGATCCAGCAACCGTTCGAGGTAATCGCGCTCGGCCTCGGGCCTTGTCCTCTCGCCCGAGCGGCGGCGCAGCTCGTCGAGCAGGTCACGCGCCCGGCGATAGACATCCTCGCCCTGCAGCATGTTGTCCTCGACCCCGGTCATGCCCCTCTGGTTGCGGCCCAGCGGGTCGGCGCGGTTCCGCCCCGGCGCCGCATCCGCCGCCTGCCCCTGCTGGCCGGGGTTGTTGCGCTGCTCCTCGGCCATCTGCTCGCCCAGCTCGCGCATGCCGTCGCGCAGATTGTCCATCGCCTCGGCCTGCCGGTCGATCGCCTCGGCCAGGTCGCCCTCGCGCAGCGCCTCTTCGGCCCCGTCCATCGCCCGGCCCGCCCGGTCCAGCGCCTCGCGCGCCGCGTCGCCGCCCGGCGTGCCCGCGCCGGGAAGGGCGCCGCGCTGCTGATCGAGCTGGCGGCGCAGCTGGTTCTGCCGCTCGGCCAGCGACTGGCCCAGATCCTGCGGCCCGCCCTGCTGGCCCGGACTCTGGCCCTCGCCCTGCTGACCCGGCTGCCCGGACTGACCCTCGCCCTGGCCCTCATGGTCCTGCCCGCGGCCCATGCCGCCCGAGCGGCCCTCGTTGTCGCGCGAGCGGCCGGAATTGGCGCCCGGGTTGAACTGTTCCTGCAAATCGCGGAACGCCTGATCCGACAGCCCCTGCTGATCGCGCAGCGTCTCGGCCAGACCCTCCATCGCCTGCTGCCCGGGCGACTGGCCGCCCTGCCCGCCCTGGCCCTCGGTCATGCGCATGTTTTCCATCAACTGCTGCAACTCTTCCAATGCCTGCTGCGCCTCGGCCATGCGGCCCTGTTCCATCAGTTCCTGGATGCGGTCCATCATGCGTTGCAGGTCGTCCTGCGTCATGGTCATCGTGTTCTCGTCGCTCTGGCCCTGATCCGGCTGATCGGTGCCGTCACGCTGCTGGTTCTGCTCGGCAAACTCGCGCTGCAACTGTTCGAGGTAATCGCGCGTCGCTTCGCGCAACTCGTCCATCAGCCGCGCAATCTCGGCCTCCGAGGCGCCGTTCTTCATCGCCTCGCGCATCCGCTCCTGCGCCTGGCGCATCCGCTCCAGCGCATCGGCCAGCGTCCCCTCTTCCAGAAGCAGCGCCAGATCCCACAACGCCTCGGCGATCTCGTCGCGCATATCATCCGACATGCCATAGCGGACCCCGGTCTCGATCCGGCGCAGGATGAACCGCAGCCTGAGGTAATCCGATTCGCGGTCGAACATCCCCTCCTCGGGCTTGTAGGACACCGCCCGCAGCACCTGTGCGACGCGCCGCGCATTGTCGCGGTTCCACAGAAGGTCACGGCGCATCTCGATCACCGCCGCCGCCATCGGGTCAAAGAACCGCCGCGCGGCAAGGTCGATCTCGTGCACCGGGCTTCGGGCGACATTGCCGCCCGCATCCTCGGCCCTGAGTTCAAGCTTCACCGGCAGGTTGGCCCAGGGGTGCTGGCTGAAATCCTCGATCAGCACATCCTCGAAATCCTCGCGCCCGCGCGCCACCGGCAAGGGCAGCGGCACCTCGATCGCGTCGCGCGGTTCGGGTGCAAGGGCCAGCCCGTAACGCCGGTCCACCCGGTCGGGATCGAGTGTGATGCGCGCCCGCCCGGCGGTCACGCCGTAATCGTCGCGCGCCTCGAAGGGCATGGTAAAGGCGCCCACCGCACTGGCCTCGGCCGGTCCGGTCGCCTCGATTTCCGGTGCCATGTCGGGAATCATCGCCATGTCCCAGCGCCGCCCGCCCGGCCCCTCGATGGCTAGGCTGCCCGCCCGGGCCAGCGCGAAATCCTGCGCCGGCTCCGACGCCGCCCCGCTATCCTCGTTGTCGGCCTCGGTGTCATGCACGGACGCGCCCGACACGTCCTCGACCACCCGCAGCGCCCCCGCCGGCCCGTAAAGCCGCAGCGTGATCTGGCTGCCTTCGGGTGCGGCAATCTCGCCCCCGTCGAAATCGTTGAGGTAAAGCGTCGGCCGCCCGGTATAGCCCGGCGGCGCCACCCAGCCTTCCCAGCTCGGGCCGATCGCGGCCTCGGCGCTGCCCATGCCCGGGGCCATGTCGGCGACACTGCCCACCCGGAAAAGCGAGCCGAAGAGAAGTGCGACCAGGAACACCAGCGCCGCCATGTAGCGCATGCCATAGGGATCGCGCGACGAGACCCGCAGATCGGGCCGCACCGCGCGGGCGTCCTCCGCCCGCGCGCGCATCCGCGCCTGATGCGCCGCCCAGACCGCGCGCGAGGCCGAATCGCCCGCGCCGATCGCCTGCGCATCCATCAGCGCCTGGATCGGCCGCCCCGCCATCGTCGCATCGAGCCGCGCCAGAACCTCGGCCTCGCGCGGCAGTCGGAACATCCGCACCCCGCGCACCAGCAGGGCCAGCCCGGCCACCAGCACCACGACCGCCCCGGCCCAGACCGCCTCGACCGGCACCAGATCATGCAGCCCCAGCATCAGGATACCGAGAACCGCCAGAACCAGCGACCAGAACGGCCAGAACGCGCGCGTGCCGCGCTCGGCCAGCATGCCAAACCGCGTCAGGCCGACGGGCCAGCGCAGGCGCTTCAGAATCTCGTGGCCGGTCCGACTGGCGATAACGGCGCTCCTTTCACGGCAGCTGCCCCCATCATGGCGGCATCCACCTTCACAACCAACACGGAATGCTATCGCGATTCAGCATTTCGTCCAAGGTCGGTCTGGCCCGGATGACAGCGAATTGATCGCCCCGCACCAGCACCTCGGGCACCAGCGGGCGGGAATTGTATTCGCTCGCCATCACCGCGCCGTAAGCCCCGGCGCCGCGAAACGCCACCAGATCGCCCTCGCCGACCGCCGCCATGTCGCGCGCACGGGCGAAGGTGTCGCCGGTCTCGCAGACCGGCCCGACCACGTCATAACGCGCGCCCTCGGCCCCCGGTGCCGGCTCGCGCACCGGCACGATCTCGTGATGCGCGTCATACATCGCAGGCCGAATGAGATCGTTCATCGCGGCATCGAGGATCAGGAAATCGCGCCCCTCACCCGACTTGACATAGATCACCCCCGCCACCAGGATTCCCGCGTTCCCCGCGACAAGCCGCCCCGGCTCGATCTCGATCTCGCACCCCAAGTGCCCCACTGTTTCGCGAATCACCGCGCCGTAATCGCCCGGCAGCGGCGGCACCTCGTTCGATCTGGCATAGGGAATCCCCAACCCGCCGCCCAGATCGAGCCGCCTGATGTCATGCCCGTCCGCGCGCAGGGTCTCGGTCAACTCCGCCAGTTTGGCATAGGCCTGCCGGAACGGCTCAAGATCGGTCAACTGGCTGCCGATATGCACGTCGATCCCGACCACGTCGAGACCCTCCAGCGCCGCCGCCTCGGCAAACACCGCGCGCGCCCGCGAAATTGGAATCCCGAACTTGTTCTCGCTCTTGCCGGTGGCGATCTTGGCATGGGTGCGCGCGTCCACATCCGGGTTGACCCGCACCGTCACCGGCGCCCTCACCCCCATCGCGCGCGCCACCTCGTCGAGCGCGCGCATCTCCGGCTCGCTCTCGACGTTGAACTGCCGGATGCCGCCCTCCAGTGCCATGCGCATCTCGGCCCGGGTCTTGCCCACCCCGGAAAAGACGATCCGCTCACCCGGCACACCCGCCGCCCGGGCGCGGGCATATTCGCCGCCCGACACCACGTCCATCCCCGCGCCCATGTCACCCAACAGCTTCACGATGGCAAGGTTGCTGGCCGCCTTCATGGCATAGCACACAAGATGATCCATCCCCGCCAGCGCCTCGTCGAACAGGCGGAAATGCCGCTCCAGCGTCGCCGCCGAATAGCAATAGAACGGCGTGCCCACCGCCGCCGCGATCTCGGCGACGGGAACATCCTCGGCGAACAACTCACCGTCGCGGTAAAGGAAATGATCCATGGCGCATCCCTGTTGCCCTGCCCCCGGACATAGCCAAACCCGACAAGGGGGAAAAGCGCCCGGTCTTCATCTTGCCCCAATACTCCCGCCGGAGGCGTCCAACGCGGCCTCACCGCACCACCCACGCAACGACGCGCAACTCAGAACCGCCGCCCCATGACCGACGCCCCGCGCACCCAGCCAAAACTGACCGACCCGCTCACCTGTGCCTCGGCGTTGCGCGTCGGCGGCACCGGCTCACCATCCGCGCCGCAGCCCGACATTGCCGCCACCAGCCCCAGAACCGCCAAGACCCTCATTCCAACACCGCCTTCCAGCGCGCCACCTGCTCGCGCACCCGAACCGGCGCCGTGCCGCCCTGCGAGAGGCGCGAGGCCACCGAGTTCGCCACCCCCAGCACCGAGAACACGTCCCCGGTGATCGCCCCGTGCACCGATTGCATATCCTCAAGCGTCAGGTCCGGCAAATCACAGCTGCGGGATTCCGCCAATGCCACAAGGCTCCCGGTGACGCGATGCGCCTCGCGAAACGGCATGTTCAGCGCCCGCACCAGCCAGTCGGCAAGGTCCGTCGCGGTGGAAAACCCCGTCGCCGCCGCCGCTTCCAGCGCCGGGCGATTGGCTTGCATGTCGCACACCATCCCCGCCATCGCCGCCAGCGCCAGCATCAGGTTGTCGGCGGCGTCGAAAACCTGTTCCTTGTCCTCCTGCATGTCCTTGGAATAGGCCAGCGGCAGCCCCTTCATCACCGTCATCAGCGCCACATTGGCCCCGAAGATGCGCCCGATCTTGGCCCGGATCAGTTCGGCCGCGTCCGGGTTGCGCTTTTGCGGCATGATCGAACTGCCGGTGGACCAGCGGTCCGACATCTTCACAAAGCGGAACTGCGCCGAGGACCAGATCACCAATTCCTCCGCCAGCCGGCTCAGATGCATGGCACAGATGCTGGCCGCCGACAGGAATTCCAGCGCGAAATCCCGGTCGCTGACCGCGTCGAGCGAATTGGCGCAAGGCGCCGCGAACCCCAATTCCCGCGCCGTCATCTCGCGGTCGATCGGAAAGGATGTCCCGGCCAGCGCCGCCGCGCCCAGGGGGCATTCGTTCATCCGCGTCCGCGCATCGCGAAACCGCGACAGATCGCGGCCCAGCATCTCGACATAGGCCATCATGTGATGCCCCCATGTCACCGGCTGCGCGACCTGCAGATGGGTAAATCCGGGCATCACCCAATCCGCCCCCGCCTCGGCCTGCGCCACCAGCGCGCGCATCAGCGCCGTCAGCGCCGCATCCACCGCGTCGATCTGATCGCGCACCCAGAGGCGGAAATCAGTGGCCACCTGGTCATTGCGCGACCGCGCGGTGTGCAACCGCCCCGCCGCCGCGCCGATCAGATCCCCGAGCCGCGCCTCGACATTCATGTGAATGTCCTCCAGCGCGGTCGAAAAGGCGAAGTTCCCGGTCTCGATCTCTGACAATACGGTGAGCAGCCCTTCCCTCATCGCCTCGGCATCATTACCACTCACGATGCCCGTGGCGGCCAGCATGGCGGCATGGGCCCTCGAACCGGCAATATCCTGTGCCGCCATCCGCTGGTCGAACCCGATCGAGGCGTTGATCGCCTCCATGATCGCATCCGGCCCCGCGGCAAAGCGGCCGCCCCACATCGCGTTCGAGGTTTTATCGGTCATGTCACCTGGCCCATGGAAAGGAAATCGAATGTCGCGTTCCGCGCTGATCTATACCGCCCTCGCCGCGATCGCAATCGTGGCCGTCGCCGCATTTGCCCTGCGCGACCCGGCCCAGCCGCTCCCGACGACGCTGGAAAACCGCGCCGCGCTCGAAGATCTGCGCGAAGGCACGATGAAGAAACTCGTCTTCCACCCCGCCCCCAAACCGGTCGGCACATCGGCCTATGAAACCGAATCCGGGGCCAAGGCCACGCTGGCCGATCACAAGGGGCGCTACGTGCTGCTGAACTTCTGGGCCACATGGTGCGCGCCCTGCCGCAAGGAGATGCCCATGCTCGCCGCCCTGCAGGAAGACTTCGGCGGCGAGGACTTCGAGGTGCTTACCATCGCCACCGGCCGCAACAACCCCGCCCAGATCAAGAAATTCCTCGACGAGATCGGCGCCGCCAGCCTGCCACAGCACCGCGACCCGTCCTCGGCGCTGGCACGCGAAATGGCGGTGCTGGGCCTGCCGGTGACGGTGATCCTCTCGCCCGAAGGGGCCGAGATCGCGCGCATGACCGGCGACGCCGAATGGGACTCCGAGAGTGCCAGGGCGATCATCTCGGCACTGATCGAAAGCAGGACCTGATCGATCCTTGCCATGCCGCGCAAGACCTTAACCATGGAGTCAGGCGAAGACGCCTTTTGAAACCGTAAAGGGAGGAGGCCCGACATGGCCACGTATCGTTGCGACATATGCGGGATGGGCGTGAACGCATCCTGCGCCGATTGCGGCAAGCCGCTGGTCAATGACACGCTGACCGGCGATGACGGGTCGCCCGTCCAGGTCTCGCGCTGCCCGCAATGCGAGGGCAAGATCAAGTCGCCCATGTGCTGCGGCCAGGACATGACCTGCCAGGTCTGAACCTCCCCCGCACCACCGCAGGCGGCGTGTGAAACGAGGCCCCGAAAGCCCTCAGCCTAATAAAAAGCCCCAAAAGACACCGATTCGTGCTATGCTGTTCTCACTGTTCTTGGAAGGGAAGGTACCTGTCATGAAACGGTTATTCTCATATGTTGTTCTCATTGCGTCGTTTTTCCCCCTCTCATCCGCCCTCGCCGATGGCGGTGGCCTCGGGCTCAAGGTGCGGATCGCCACGATCGGCGATTTCCGCGAGCACGTCGCCGACCGGCAGGCGGTCGACAATCGCGGCAACTGGACCATTTCCCGCGGCAACGGGCAACTCGCCGGCCAGATCAACGGCGCGAAACTCACCGGCCGCTGGAATTGGCAGGACAAGTACTATTGCCGCGAGGGCAGCGCCGGCGGCCAGGAGATCTCGGATTGCTGGCGCGTCGAGCTGCAATCCGACACGCTCCGCCTGCGCCCCTCGATCGGCTATGGCACCTCGTTGACCTACAGGCTGAAATAGGGCGCCTCGGCTGACGGTTTAATACCGCACTGGGAGGAACGCAAAGTGCCGTCGCAGCGCCGCGACTCGTCCTCGGCGCTGGCACACGAAATGGCGGTGCTGGGCCTGCCGGTGACCGTGATGCTCTCGCCCGATGGGGCCAAGATTGCCCGCATGACCGGCGACGCCGAATCGAACTCCGAGAGCGCCATGGCGATCATCTCGGGGCTTATCGATTATTGAAAATTGGCGAGATTCTTGGTATTTTTGGGACTATCTGGTTCATTTCAGGAGGGGTGCTCCCATGCAGATTGCACGAAGATTCCTGCTAGCCGCCTGTGTCGCGGCACTTGGCGCGAGCCCGGCCTTCGCCGATTTCAAACGCATCAAGACCGAGTCCCAGCTTCAGCCCCTGATCGGCAAGAAATTCCATGACGAGCACGGCAACTGGTTTCGCTGGAACGCCAATGGCAGCATGAGCGGCCACTTGGAGAACGGCAAGACATTCGCCGGCGCGTGGAAATGGCACAAGGGTTTTGTCTGCCGCAACGCGCGGATCGGTGGCAGCGAACTTGGCACCGATTGCCAGAAGATCGAATTCGATGGCAAGCGGATGCGATATACGCGCAATCGGGGTCGCGGCGAATCCTCCATCATGATCCTCAAATAGGGCCATGCACCAACTTCCCCAACTCCCCTTTTGACAAACCGCCCCTGCTCCCGGTTTAATCCCGCACCGGGAGGAAACGCATCGTGCCGCTTTCGATTCTGTTGCCCATGGTCGTCATCGGCGTCGCGGGAATCGCGGTGCTGTTGCACGTCATGGGTCTGTCGCAGCCGCGCCGCTTTGCCGATGCCGACGAGGCCCGCGCGGCCTGGGACCGCGAATTCCCCGAGATCCCGGCCAATGCCGCCACGCTCTGCCATGACGGCTCTGCCGCGCTGATCGCCACCGATGAAGGGCCGGGCGTGGTCTGGCCGATGGGCGCCGACAGCACCGCGCGCCGGATTGATCATGCCCGAATCGAACGCACGACGGACGGGCTGATCCTCCGCCTGCCCGATTTCACCGCCCCCCGCATCCGCCTGCGCCTCGACGGGGACGAAACGACCGAATGGCTCGACCGGCTGGAGCAAAGCGCATGAGCGACCAGATCACTTATCCCGATGTCGTCAATTTTGCGGTGCCCTTCTTCATCGCCGCGATCCTGATCGAATTGACCTGGATCGTCCTGAAACGCCGCGGCGGGCGATACGAGACCCGCGACGCGCTGACCTCGCTGATCATGGGCGCGGGCAACGTGGCCTCGGGCATCGCGCTGGGTTTCATCGCCTGGGGTTTCTTCTTGGTGCTGTGGGAGTTGACACCGCTCGATCTCGGCACCTCCGCCTGGGTGGTGCTCTTGTGCTTCGTGCTCGACGACCTGCGCTATTACTGGGTGCATCGCTTCGGCCACCGCATCCGCTGGGTCTGGGCCAGCCACGTCAACCACCATTCCAGCCAGCACTACAACCTCACCACCGCGCTGCGCCAGACCTGGACCGGCACGTTCACCTTCATGATGGTGGTGCGCGCGCCGCTGATCCTGCTGGGCTTTCACCCCGCCATGGTGTTGTTCTGCGGCGGACTCAACCTGATCTACCAGTTCTGGATTCATACCGAGGCGATCGGGAAAACGCCCCGCTGGTTCGAAGCGGTGATGAACACCCCCAGCCATCACCGGGTGCATCACGGCCGCAACGCGCGTTATCTCGATGCCAATTACGCCGGCGTCTTCATCGTCTGGGACAAGCTGTTCGGCACTTTCGTCCCCGAACAGGAGCACGAGAAACCCGATTACGGCCTGGTCCACAACCTCGGCACCTTCAACCCGCTGCGCGTGGCCTTCCATGAATGGCTCTCCATCTTCCGCGACGTGACCCGACCGGGCCTCAGCCTGCGCGACCGCCTCGGCTATGCCTTCGCGCCCCCGGGCTGGAGCCATGACGGCTCGCGCGGGATGACCCCAGAGATCAAGGCCTGCCACCTCGCCCGCCACCCCGAGGATCGCGACACCCCCGGATTCGAGTGACCCACTGCCAGATTGCGTGCCTGCGGCACACAGGTTTTTCTGGTTGGGGGTTTCACCCCCAAGCCCCCAAGGTATTTCCGGTCAGATGAAGCATGAAGGCCCTGCCCCTTCATCTTGCCTGAAATACTCCCCGCGGAGCGTCCCGCTGAAAAGGTCGGGCGGAAGTTCGGAAAGTTAACGATTCGCCGCCGCCGGGCGTCCGGTTTCGCCGGCAGCCGGGTGGCGGCCGGGCGGTGCACGCATGTCACCCCTCGGATTCGCGGCGCTTTGCCCCGGTTAACGCGGCGCGCGCCGGCTTGCCTTCGGGCCGCGACCGGGACAAGACTGCACCCGGATCAAAGAGGGACGCGAGACCATGACAGAGACCATGATCGCCGTGATCGGCGGCTCCGGGCTATATGATATCGACGGGCTCGAAAGTGCCGAATGGGTCAGCGTGGCCACACCCTGGGGCACGCCTTCGGACGAGATCCTGACCGGCAGTCTTGATGGCGTGAAAATGGCCTTCCTGCCCCGCCACGGACGCGGCCATGTGCATGCGCCTTCCTCGGTGCCCTATCGCGCCAATATCGACGCGCTGAAGCGTCTGGGCGCCACCGACGTGATCAGCGTCTCGGCCTGCGGCAGCTTTCGCGAAGAAATGCGCCCTGGCGATTTTGTCGTTGTGGATCAATTCATTGACCGCACATTTGCGCGCGAGAAATCGTTCTTCGGCCCCGGCCTCGTGGCCCATGTCAGCGTCGCGCATCCGACCTGTCCGCGGCTTTCGGCGGCCGGTCTCGCGGCGGGGCGCGGCGCCGGGATCGCCATGCATGAGGGCGGCACCTACCTTGCCATGGAAGGCCCGCAATTCTCGACCCTGGCCGAGTCGCGGATGTATCGCGAAGCCTGGGGCGCCGACGTGATCGGCATGACCAACATGCCCGAGGCCAAACTCGCCCGCGAGGCCGAGCTTTGCTATGCCTCGATCGCGATGGTGACCGATTTCGACAGTTGGCACCCCGAGCATGGCGAGGTGGATGTGACTGAAATCATTGCCATTCTGATGGGCAATGCCGACAAGGGGCGGAGCATGGTGCGCGGGTTGCCGGCCCTTCTGGGGGCGGATCGCGCGCCCTGTCCGCATGGCTGCGACCGGACGCTGGAATATGCCATCCTGACCGCGCCCGACGCGCGCGATCCGGCCATGGTCGAAAAACTCTCGGCAGTGGCCGGGCGCGTGCTCAACGTTTGACAAGGGAAACCAGGCGACCATGAATACCGTCAAGGATTACATCCGCACCATCGTCGATTTTCCGCATGAAGGGATCATGTTCCGCGATGTCACCACGCTGTTCGCCGATCCGCGCGGCTTTCGCATGGCGATCGACCAGATGCTGCACCCCTTCGCGGGCCAGGAGATCGACAAGGTCGTGGGGCTTGAGGCGCGCGGCTTCATCCTCGGCGGGGCCATCGCGCACCAGCTCTCCACCGGCTTCGTGCCGATCCGCAAGAAGGGCAAGCTGCCCGGCGCGGTGATTTCCGAGGAATACTATCTCGAATATGGCGAGGCCGTGGTCGAGTTGCATGACGACGCGATCAGCGCGGGCGAGAAGATCCTCGTCGTTGATGATCTGCTGGCCACCGGCGGCACCGCGGCGGCGGGCATCCGGCTCATCGAGCGGCTGGGAGGCGAGATCGTGGGCTGTTCCTTCATCATCGACCTGCCTGCGCTGGGCGGGCGCAAGAAGCTCGAAGCCATGGGGATGGCGGTCGAGACCCTGTGCGAATTCGACGGGCTTTGACGTTCGAAATCAATGGCTTGCGGGGGCGCTATCCGGCAGCAGACCCGCCCACGGTCAGACCGCCAATCAGCGTCGTCGGCTGGCCCACGCCCACTGGCACCCACTGGCCTGCCTTGCCGCAATTGCCCATCCCCGGATCAAGCGCCATGTCATTGCCGAGGCCCCGGATGTTCATCAAGGCCGTCGCCCCGTCTCCGATCAGCGTCGCGCCCCGGACCGGCGCGCCGACCTTGCCGTCCTTCACCCGATAGGCTTCGGTGCAGGAAAAGACGAACTTGCCGTTGGTGATGTCCACCTGTCCGCCACCGAATCCGACCGCATAGATCCCGTCCTTCAACTCGGCCAGCAGATCGCCCGGATCGGCCGCACCGCCCAGCATGTAGGTGTTGGTCATGCGCGGCATCGGCGCATGGGCGAAGCTCTCGCGGCGGCCGTTGCCGGTGGGCGCGGCCCCCATCAGCCGGGCGTTCTGCCGGTCCTGCATGTATCCGGTGAGGATCCCGTCCTCGATCAGCGTGGTGCGCGAACTCGGCGTGCCCTCGTCGTCGAAGCTGATCGAGCCGCGCCGGTCGGGGATCGTGCCGTCATCCACCACCGTGACGCCGGGCACGGCGATGCGCTGCCCCATGAGGCCGGCAAAGGCCGAACTGCCCTTGCGGTTGAAATCGCCTTCAAGGCCGTGGCCGATCGCCTCGTGCAGCAGGATCCCGGGCCAGCCCGGCCCCAGCACCACGTCCATCACCCCCGCAGGCGCGGGTTCCGCCCGCAGGTTGACCAGCGCGATGCGCAGCGCCTCGCGCGCCTTGGCCTGCCAATCCTCGGGATCGAGCAGCCCCGACAGCGCCACGCGCCCGCCGCCACCCGCCGATCCGCTCTCGCGGCGGCCGTCCTGTTCGACGATCACGCTCACGTTGAGGCGCGTCATCGGGCGCACGTCGCGCAGATGCTGGCCGTCGGGGCGCAGGATCTCGACCTCCTGGCAGGAGGCCGCGATGCTGGCCGAGACCTGCACCACGCGCGGGTCCAGCCCGCGCAGAAAGGCGTCGATCTCGCGCAGGGTCTCGATCTTGACCGGGAAGGCCGCGTCCCCGATCGGGTCGTGATCGCCGTAGAGGCGGCGATTGGTCGGCGCGGGTCCGGCGGCCATCACCCCGCCGCCCTGCCCCACGGCCAGGCGCGCGGTCTCGACCGCGCGGGTCACGGCGGCTTCGGAAATCTCGGTCGAATGGCCATAGCCCGCCACCTCGCCGCGCACCGCGCGCAGCCCGAATCCTTCCGAGGCGTCATAGCTCGCGGTTTTCACCCGTCCGTCGTCGAAATGCAGCGCCTCGGCGCGGCGCCGTTCGAGGAACAACTCGCCGTCATCCGCCCCGTCGGTCGCCCGCCGCAACAGATCAAGGGTCTTCTCAGGGTCGAGCGCCTGCTCGAAGGGGCGGAAAGATATCTCGGACATTCGTGTTTCTTCCTGTCTTCCATGCACGCCGAATTTGATCTATGTCAAAAAAGCGTCCGTTTGCCGCGGTTGGATTTCTTGTTTCTTCCCTCAGGATATGGTTTTTAACCTTGGCAAAACAACGGGCAAATGCTTGCGCGATGCGCGCACTGCCTGATGAACAGAAGAACCACAGAAAACCGACCAGGGTGTCCCATGCGAATTTTGACCAGCTTCCTGACCCTCCTGACCGCCATCGCGGCCATGCCCGCACTGGCCCAGAGCGGGATGGACTCCATCGGCAAGCCCGTCGACCGGGGAACCGGGTTTCAACCCGCCGCGACGGAACTTGCCCGTGACCTGCAATGGCTTGACGGGATGATCAACGTGATCATCATCGCCATCTGCCTTCTGGTGATCGCCCTCGTCGGCATCATCATCCTGCGCTACAATCGCCGCGCCAACCCCAACCCGGCCAGCTTTACCCACAACACGCCGATCGAAATCGCCTGGACGCTCGGCCCGGTCGTGATTCTCGTCTTCATCGGGGCGTTTTCGCTTCCGGTCCTTTTCAAGCAGCAGGAAATCCCCGAAGGCGACGTGTATATCAAGGCCACGGGCAACCAGTGGTACTGGACCTATGACTATACCGACCATGACTTCTATTTCGACAGCTACATGATCGGCCAACCGGCCAGCCTCAACGAATCCGCGCGCCCGGCCGATGCCGATGTGACACCCTATGTTCTCAACGACGCGATGCGCGCCAAACTGGTCGATGCAGGCTTCAACGATGACGAGTTCCTGCTGGCCACCGACACCTCGGTGATCGTGCCGGTGGACAAGACCGTGGTGATAACCGTCACCGCAAGCGACGTGATCCACTCCTGGACCATCCCGGCCTTCGGCGTGAAACAGGACGGCGTGCCCGGTCGTCTCGCCCAGCTTTGGTTCAAACCCGAGAAAGAGGGCGTCTATTTCGGCCAGTGCTCCGAGCTGTGCGGCAAGGATCACGCCTATATGCCGATCACCGTCAAGGTGGTCAGTCAGGAGAAATACGACGCATGGATCGCGGCGATGCAGGATTCCATCGACTATGTGCAACTGGCCGCGCTCGACTGAGGCATCACATGACCGGCCCCGGACCGTCCGGTTCGCGGCCACGTGACAAGAGGCACCCGGAATGACCGACACCAGCATCAGCAATCCGGCCACGGCAGGCACCGGCGACGCCGAGTTCGGCGACTACTTCGCCCTGCTCAAGCCGCGGGTGATGTCGCTTGTGGTGTTCACCGCGCTTGTCGGTCTGCTCGCCGCGCCGGTGAACGTGCACCCGGTGATCGGTTTCGCCTCGATCCTGTTCATCGCCCTGGGCGGCGGGGCGTCCGGTGCGCTCAACATGTGGTGGGATGCCGATATCGACCGGATCATGGAACGCACCCGGAACCGCCCCATCCCCGCAGGTCGGATCACCGAGGGCGAGGCGCTGGCCTTCGGTGCCTTCCTCGCCGCGCTTTCGGTGGTGATGCTGGGTCTCGCGGCCAACCTGGTCGCTGCCGCGATTCTCGCCTTCACCATCTTTTTCTACGTGGTGGTCTATACCATGTGGCTCAAACGCTGGACGCCGCAGAACATCGTGATCGGCGGCGCTGCCGGGGCGTTTCCGCCGATGATCGGCTGGGCCGTGGCCACCGGCGGGATCAGCGTGGAATCGGTGCTGATGTTCAGCCTCATCTTCATGTGGACGCCGCCGCATTTCTGGGCGCTGGCGCTGTTCATGAAATCCGACTATCACGAGGCCCGCGTGCCGATGCTCACCGTGACCCACGGTCGCCGCGCCACCCGCCTTCACATCCTCGTCTATACCCTGCTGCTCGCACCGGTCGCGCTCGGCACCGGGTTCACCGCCATTGGCGGGCCGGTCTATCTCGCCGTGTCGCTCCTGCTCAACGCGCTGTTCCTCAAGGGTGCCTTCGACATCTGGCGGCGCGACGAGACCCGGGCCGAGGCCGACAGCTATCGCGCCGAGAAAAGGCTTTTCGGGCTCTCGCTGGTCTATCTTTTTGGACATTTCGGCGCGATCCTCGTGGAGTCGACGCTGGCACAATTCGGGGCGCAATTCGGCATCGGGGGCTGGTGATCCATGGCAATCAAGGTCGAACATGAGTTGCACAAGCGCCGCCTCGGCCGCAATGTCGGCCTCGGGCTGGTGCTGGTGGGTTTTGTCGCGCTGGTCTTCGGGCTGACCGTGGCCAAGGTCGAGCGCGGCGATTTCTCGGCCAATCCGCCGCGCGCGGAAGGGGGTGAATGATGGCCATGGACGGAAAACAAAAGACCCTGCTGCAAACCGTGGGCGTGGTGGTGACCATGGGCGCGCTGGCCTGGGCCTCGGTGCCGTTCTATGACTGGTTCTGCCGCGTGACCGGGTTTGGCGGAGTGACGCAACAGGCCGACGCGGGCAGCGACGTGATCCTCGACCAGACCATCAAGGTGCGGTTCGACGCCTCCAAAGCGCGCGGCTTCGCCTGGGAATTCAAACCCCTGCAGCGCGAGATGGAGCTGCGCATCGGCGAAACCGGGCTCGCCTTCTATGAGGCCTACAACCCCACCGACCGCCCGATCGCCGGTCAGGCGAGCTATAACGTCACCCCCTACGAGGCCGGTGGCTTTTTCTCCAAGATCGACTGTTTCTGCTTTACCGAACAGGTGTTGCAGCCGGGCGAGCGGGTCGAGATGCCGGTCACTTTCTATGTCGATCCCGAGATCGTCGATGACCGCGACGCGAAATATGTCCATACCATCACGCTGGGCTATACATTCTACGAAATCGACCTGCCGCAAACTGCAGATCCCGGCGCACAGGCCGCGCTTGACACGCGGCCGCAACCGACCAACCTGAACTGATCAAGAAGCCTCCCGCAAGGGAACACGACGAGGGCAAAAATGGCGCACGAAAAGAACCACGACTACCACATCCTGAACCCCTCCATCTGGCCCCTGCTGGGTGCCCTGGCCGGGTTCATCATGCTCTTCGGGGCGGTGCTCTACATGCATGATGTGACCGCATGGATCATGATCATCGGTTTCGTCTTCACCTGCTATGTCATGTATGGCTGGTGGGCCGACGTGGTGGCGGAATCCCAGATCGGCGATCATACCCCGGTGGTGAAGATCGGCCTGCGCTATGGCGTGGTGCTGTTCATCGTTTCCGAGGTGATGTTCTTCTCGGCCTGGTTCTGGACCTTCTTCAAACACGCGCTCTATCCGATGGGCCCCGAAAGCCCGATGGTCGATGGCCAATGGCCCCCCGCTGGGATCGAGACTTTCGACCCCTGGCACCTGCCGTTGATCAACACGCTGATCCTGTTGTGCTCGGGGATGGCGGCGACATGGGCGCACCACGCGATCGCGCATGAGAACAACCGTCAGGACATGAAATGGGGCCTGATCATCGCCATTGTCCTGGGCGTGTTCTTCACCATCCTGCAAGCCTATGAATACAGCCACGCCGCCTTCGGCTTTGCCGGCAACATCTATGGCGCATCCTTCTTCATGGCCACCGGGTTCCACGGCTTCCACGTCATCATCGGCACGATCTTTCTTGCGGTCTGCCTGTTCCGCCTGATGGCGGGCCATTTCACGCAGGAAAGCCATGTCGGATTCGAGGCCGCGGCCTGGTATTGGCACTTTGTCGATGTGGTCTGGCTCTTCCTGTTCGCCTCGATCTACATCTGGGGCGCCTGAGCCGCCGCAGATGCGCCGGAACGATCCGAACGCCCCGCCATGACAGCGGGGCGTTCGCTTTGGCGACACCGCTTGTCCCGCCCCCTTGGCCACGGACCCGATCCGGGCTATAGCATACGCAGCAAATCGGATTCGTCTCGTGCCCCACGAAAGGGCAGCACAGGGCCGCGGTCGGGTGCTCACCACACCAGAGCAGGGCAGTTTAT
>JAABTV010000066.1 GCA_011389685.1 Paracoccaceae bacterium | reverse complement strand
GGGACTCGTCCTATTCGATTTTTATCGAGGTTTCGTCTTTCAAGGATGTTCTCGAGTCCGCCAAATCGCGCAATCGAGCGTTCTTTGAACGTATCGGGATTTCCGTATAACCATGTCTGCTTCCTGCGGTTCGCTGCCGTTCATCTGATGCGCAGCGAATGGCCGTTTCCCGCCCGCCGTGTCGGTGAAGCCATCCATGCTGCACCATGCTCGCAGGCGCCCTTCGGCTTGAGATCTCCCGGCCCATTGCTGCGGCGCGTGCCGGGACCGTATGCCCTCGCTGCCGTTTCACTGGCTGCTCAGGCCAGCCTTTCCGAGACCTTGTCGATCTCGCGCCCGTGCAGCCGAGGGTGTACATCGTCGATCAGCATATCCCTAAGTCCCATTATCCATTTCCCTGATCGTGACACACGCGGTATCATCAGCGCCCCAACTGTGCCACCGCGCAGCGCGGGACAAAAGACCCTCGGCCCGCGCGATCACTTTGACCGAAAGCGCGCGGCCTGCCTCGCTGGCCTCCTCGACCGAAGCCACCCGCATGGAGGCGTATCAAAACGGGCGGTTAGGGTCAGTTCCCGCCGCCTGCCAGCGCTTTCCCCGGTCAACAAGCTGTATGCGCGTTCTCAAAGACCACAAAATGCAGCGCGGGGTCCCGGAATGCGTCCGGGACCCCGTAATTTCTTCTGGTTCAGAATGCGCCTTCAGTCGGCAGGAGAGAGACTTTTGATCAAATCCTCCAGGTTCCGCCCGGAACATTCAGCTGCAAGCTGGCGATCGATCGGAAGCCGGTCGAGTTCGAGATCCTCTTCTTGTGCGCGTTCCCCGTAGATCGCGACCACGATCTCGATCCATGCCGACAGGTGCTTTGCATCATGATCGAAGAGCCAGACGCCGCAGATCGAGTGCTCGCCGCAAAAAGGATTTGGCCCGAAGCGCGGTTTGGCGTCTTCACTGATTTGCTCGATCTGCTCAAGACGGTACCACAGATGTACCGCGCCGCGCCGGCGCGAGCAGAACTGAAACCGGGAGTCAGTACCAGCGGGGACCGCGACCTCGAACCACGCGTTGCAAAGGAGCTTGTCGAGCCGCACGGCCGCGCAGCGAAGTTCGTCGACCTGCCCGGCTGCAACACGGTGATCGTCCGGAGTCGCCTGTCCGGTCAGTTCGAGCTGCTGGAAATTGAATACCCGTGCCCGGTACCACAGATAGTCCCGGACGCACCGAATGATCGGGAGAAGCGCCTCCTCTTGGCGCTCCTCGCAGCGCCGGGAACGGTTGTGATCGGTGAGCTTGCTTTTCTTTACGCCATAGGTGGTCCGCGTGGCGCTGGTGCCACCCCGCGCAAGCGTGTTTCTTCTGTCTTCGTGCATGATCGTCTCCTGGTTGATGGGTGCGGGCCTCTTTCGGCCCCGGGAACGGCCCATGCATCTGGGCCGCTCGCGGGGCCGCCGGAGCTGTGCTGGGTTAAGGTGGCATGATTGATCGGGCGCTGCGGCTGGTGGTGGCGGGCGCCAACTCTGCGGGTTTTTCGCGCGTGCTGGACGCCGGCGAGTGCCGACGTCCACCGGGGCACAGTCACAAGAATGATCGGGAGACACACGGCCTGCGGATCGGACCGTGCCTGAAGACAGATACCGTCATCCCGGCCATGGATATGCCGCCGCGCCGCGCGATCGCGGCGCTGTCAGCGGTCGCGAGCCTGACGCCCTTCCCCGGGCAAGCGGCGAAGCTCAGGCTGAACGCGGGCGATGATATTTCTCGCGTTCCGTTCGGACGTTCAGATGGGCGCGACACCCCCGCAACGACTCGCCGCGCTCGCGCGCGACGTCATCCAGTTTCCCGGACAGCTCTTCGGACCTCGGGGGCGCGGGATCTCCGTCCGACCCGCGACGTGACGAGGCGGACGCCATCGTCGTTGTAGTTAGATGGCAGGTCGGGAAAAGTTCATTATATAACAGTGTCTTGACACGATCTCCCGCAGCGTCGAGAAAATCATGCTTGACACGGTGCGCACCGAAAACCGCCGTTTCGCGCAGCCATATGCCCCATCGACAAAGAACGAGCCATTGGCGATCCCGGGAGGACTCGAACCCCCAACCTGCTGATTAGAAGTCAGCTGCTCTATCCAGTTGAGCTACGGGACCGCTGTTGACTGAATGCCGTCTCGCCGCCGCAAAGGCAAGTGCGGGGCGACATCGGGTTCAGTGGGTCCAGACCTGCCGCCGGTTGGGGGCGAAATTGTCGCCATAGCCGCCCGGGCGGACGTTGGGCTTGCGCCTGTGCGGCGGCAAGACCACCGCGTCGATGCCCTTGGACTCGGCATAGGCCAGCGCCGCCTCCCTGGTGGGAAACTTCATCCGCACCTGCGATTGCGTATCGCCCGACGAGGTCCAGCCCATCAGCGGATCGATATCGCGCTCCTCGGCCGGTGTGAAATCAAGCACCCAGTATTTGGTCTTGGCGGTGCCGGACGTCATGGCGTTGCGGCTCGGCTTGTAGATGCGCGCGGGCATGTGGTCTCTCCTCGACAATCGGGGCGGTCCCGTCCCGTTTACCGCCTTCCGAACCCCTGCCGCAAGTCGGAAGTGACCGGACGGGCCGACCCGCAGCGCGCGTTGCATTAACGCCTTCTCCCGCGGTTTTCGCTGCATTGCGGCGGTGCACGCCCGGCAGCCGCGCAGCAGCCGCGAGTCACCCCCCGGTTTTTCGCCCAAAATTCGCGTTAACCCCACCGCAAGGTGGCCGCCGCGTCACCGGTGGCGCAGCCGCGCGCGCAGGCGCTGCCAGCCGCCCGGGCTGACCACGAAGGACAGCAGGAAACCGCAGGCAAAGCCCCCCAGATCGGCCAGCCAATCGCTGCGCGCTCCGAAAAGAAGCCCGAAAATCAACTGGATACCCATCAGGAACCCGATCAGCACAAAGGCCCGCGCCCGGTTCTCGCCCGCCTGCCCCAGGCGCAGCCACAGGATGAAACTGAACGCCCCGATCAACCCGTAAACCCCCGGAAAGGCGCCGAAAATATAGCCCGGATCATTCAGCACCAACGACCAGATCACTGCCCCGCCGATGCCCGACCCAAGGAACACCACCAACACCGCCCACCACGCGAACACATCGCCCACGAACTTGCCCAGCGCCAGCAGCAGGACACCGGCAACGATCATATGCGTCACCGACCCATGCACGAAAAGATAAGTCACGAACCGCATCAGGTGCTCGGCCGGGAACACCCCCTGCGCCAGCATCCAGTCGGTGACCGCCCCGTTGATGCCATAGGTCTGCACCGCGCCCGCGCGCCACCCGACCGCCCCCGGACCGCCGATATATCCCATGTTTCCAAGGCTCAACGCCGCCTCGATCCCCAGCATCACCAGGAACAGGCCCACCACCACGGGCGGCATCGGATTGACCGGGCCGGACGGTAGCGGGCCGGGATTGAAATGGTTGCTCATGCCTCACTTCCTTGACGGCGCTTTCCCCCATGGGTAAGGCAGCGCAACCCAGAAATCCAGACGGAGAAACGGCCATGACAGACGCAGCGGGCGGGGCGGAATTCACGCCCCGGGTGTTCTCGGGGATTCAGCCCTCGGGCAACCTGCATCTGGGCAATTATCTCGGCGCCCTCAAACGCTTCGTCGAGGCGCAGAATAACGGCATCGAGTCGATCTACTGCATGGTTGATCTGCATGCCATCACCGTCTGGCAGGACCCCGCCGACCTGCGCAACGCCACGCGCGAACTGGCCGCCGGTTTCATCGCCGCCGGGCTGGAACCGCAAAAATCCATTCTTTTCAACCAGTCACAGGTCGCCGAACACACCCAGCTCGCCTGGATCTTCAACTGCGTCGCCCGCATGGGCTGGATGCAGCGTATGACCCAGTGGAAGGACAAGGCCGGCAAGAACCAGCAGAACGCCTCGCTGGGGTTGTTTGCCTATCCGTCGCTCATGGCGGCCGACATCCTTGTCTATCACGCCACCCACGTCCCCGTGGGCGAGGATCAGAAACAGCATCTCGAGCTGACCCGCGACATCGCGATCAAGTTCAACCACGATTACGGCGTGGAATTCTTCCCGATCACCGAACCGGTGATCGAAGGGGCGGCGACACGGGTGATGAGCTTGCGCGACGGCGAGAAGAAGATGTCGAAATCCGACACCTCGGATGCCAGCCGCATCAACATGACCGATGATGCCGACACGATCGCCCGCAAGATCCGCAAGGCCAAGACCGACCCCGACGCCCTGCCCTCCGAGGCCAAGGGGCTCGACGACCGCCCGGAAGCGCGCAATCTTGTTAACATTTATGCGGCATTGTCCGAACAAAGCGTCGCTGCGGTGTTGCACGAACTGGGCGGAAAACAGTTTTCCGGGTTCAAGCCGATGCTGGCCGATCTCGCGGTCGCGAAACTTGCGCCGATCTCGTCGGAAATGGCCCGGCTGATGCAGGACAAGGCCGAGATCGACCGCATTCTGCAAGACGGCGCCGCCCGTGCCCGCGCGATCGCGACGCCGATCCTGGATCGCACCTACGACATTGTCGGCATGGTGCGTTAACCGTTCGTTAACGGTTCAGGGAGGCGCGCGTTCTGTCACGCCACCCATCTGCCCCCTTTACGCCCCTGTCCCCGCGCCATAACCTCACGCCCGAGTGAGGAGACAAGACAAATGGCAGTTGGCAGCAATATCCGAACCTATTTCAACGGCACATGGCACGAGGGCGAAGTGCCGGTCATGACATCCGCCGATCACGGGTCGTGGCTCGGGACCACGGCGTTCGACGGCGCGCGCTTTTTCAACGGGCTCGCCCCCGATCTCGACGCCCATTGCGCCCGGGTCAACCGCTCGGCTGCGGCGCTGATGCTGACCCCCACGGTCGAAGCCGCGCGCATGGTCGAGATCATCCGCGAAGGTCTTGAGATGTATGACAAATCTGAGGCCGTCTATATCCGCCCGATGTATTGGGGAATCGACGGCGACATGGCGACAAGCGCGATCGCGCCGAAACCGGACGAGACCGGATTCTGCGTCTGCCTCGAAGTGATCCCGATGGCCGATCCGACGGCCACCACGACGCTCACCCGCACCCGCTTTCGCCGCCCGGTGCTCGAGGATGCGGTGGTGAACGCCAAGGCGGGTTGCCTTTATCCCAACAACGCCCGGATGCTGAAAGAGGCGCGCTCCAAGGGCTTCGGCAATGCTCTGGTGGCCGACGCCATGGGCAACGTGGCCGAAACCGCAACTGCCAACGTGTTCATGGTCAAGGATGGCGAGATCCTGACCCCCATCCCCAACGGCACCTTCCTTTCCGGCATCACCCGCGCACGGCATATCTCGAACCTCGCAGGCGAGGGGGTCAAGGTCCATGAGAGGGTGCTCACCTTCGAGGATTTCCACGACGCCGACGAGGTCTTTCTCTCGGGCAACATGTCCAAGGTCACGCCGGTCACGGCCTTTGACGACACGCAATATCAGGTCGGTCCCGTGACCCGCCGCGTGCGCGAACTTTATTGGGACTGGGCCGCGTCGAATGGCTAGAGTGAACCAGCGGTTCGCAACAAGTTCGCGCCGCGAAGCAAGGAGAAGCCCGAATGCGCAAATTCCTCGTCGTTCTCGATGACAGCCGAGAATGCCTCAACGCGATTCGCTTCGCGGCCATGCGCGCGGCCAAGACCGGCGGCGGGGTCGAAGTTCTCGCTGTCATCCCGCCGGAAGAATTCAACCACTGGATCGGCGTCGGGGATCTGATGCGCGAAGAGGCCCGCGAACGGATCGAGGCGCATTTCGAAGTCTTCGCCAAATGGATGCGCGACAAGCAGAATATCGATCCCGAACTGGTCATCCGCGAGGGCGATCCGATCACCGAAATCCTGGCTCAGATCAAGGATGACAGTGAAATCGGGGTGTTGGTTCTGGGCGCAGGAACCGACAAGAAAGGCCCCGGCCCCTTGGTGACACAGCTTGTCCGGTCCTCGGGCAGTTCGCCAATTCCGATCACCATCGTCCCGGGCGACATCTCGCGCGAACGGCTGGAAGCGATCACGTGACAGGTTTTAGAATCGTTCCAAACCTTGACTTCGCCACGCGCGACGCGCATATGATGGTATGAAACGAAAAGGTGTGCCAGACATGTTCATTCAAACCGAATCCACTCCCAACCCGGCCACGCTCAAGTTCCTGCCGGGCCAAACCGTCATGGAAAGCGGCACTGCCGATTTCCCCGCCCCGGTGGATGCAAGCGTATCTCCGCTGGCCGCGCGCGTGTTCGGTATCGACGGGGTCAAGGGCGTGTTTCTAGGGAACGATTTCGTGACCGTGACCAAGTCCGAAGAGATCGAATGGGATCACATCAAACCGGCCATACTCGGCGCGATCATGGAGCATTTCCAGTCCGGCGCACCGATCATGGCCGAAGGGGCGCAATCGACCAGCGGTCATGTGGACAATGACGGACCCGACAGCGGCATCATCGACCAGATCAAAGTCTTGCTCGATACCCGCGTGCGCCCCGCCGTGGCCCAGGATGGTGGTGACATCACCTTTCACGGGTTCGAGAAAGGGGTGGTCTATCTCCATATGCAAGGCGCCTGCGCCGGTTGCCCCTCATCGACCCTGACCCTCAAGATGGGGATCGAGAACCTGCTGCGCCACTATATCCCGGAGGTGACCGAGGTGCGCCCGATTGGGGTCTGACAGGCATATTCTGGGTTTTGACACATCGGCGGCGCATTGCGCCGCCGCTTTGCTGTCGGGCGATCACCTTCAATCCTTGCGCCATGAAGACATGGGGCGCGGTCAGGCCGAGCGCCTCATGCCCATGCTCGACGAATTGCTGACCGAGACGGGGATCGGCTGGGCCGATCTGGGCGCAATCGGTGTCGGTATCGGCCCGGGAAATTTCACCGGCATTCGAATCTCGATCGCTGCGGCACGCGGCCTCGCGCTGGCGCTCGGCATTCCCGCGATCGGGATCTCGCGGTTCGACGCCCTTGCCTATGGCCAACCCCGCCCCTGTGTCGCCCTTGTCGATGCACCACGCGACCGGATCTACCTCCAGCGTTTCACCGAAACCGGGGCCGAACCACCCGTCCTTTGCTCATTGCGTGACATTGAAGGCGCCTTGGCGCGTCAACATGGCAGATGGATCGGCCCGCATGCCGAGGACTGCGCCTCGCGCCTGTCTGGCGTGGCGGCCGAGCCGACCCTGTCATGTGCCGAAGCCATCGCGCGGATCGCAGCCACCCGGTTTGGCGTAGACAGGCCAGCGCCCCCGGCCCCGCTCTATATCCGCCCGGCCGATGCGGCCCCAGCCCGCGATACCGCCCCAGCGATCCTCAATGACGCCTGAGGCGCTCGCCAGGGTCCATGCACGGGCTTTTGCCGGCCAACGCGGATGGAGCGCGCCTGAATTCCGGGCACTGCTTTCAAACGACAATGCGTTTCTGGTCACAACCGATAGTGCCTTTGCACTTGGACGGGTGATCGCGGACGAGGCGGAACTGTTGACGCTCGCCACCGACCCGTCCAAGCGTCGTCAAGGACAGGCTCGCACCTGTCTGCATCGGTTCGAGGACATGGCCATCACGCGCGGTGCGATCCGCGTCTTTCTGGAGGTATCGGCCGAAAAAACGGCCGCACACGCGCTTTATCTCGCCTCCGGCTACGCCCTGATCGCAAGGCGAAACGCCTATTATTCTCACGATGATGGCCGACGTTCCGACGCGCTGATCATGGAGAAATCGCTGCTGCCTTGACCCTGGGTCAAGTGCGAATGCACCGATGATGCAGACAGATACATATTGACGACAGGCAGCGAACACGGCCTAAATTGGCCTGATCTTTTGATCTGCTCGCGTGCAGGGCGTTGGCGCATGAACGACCGTCGCCCGTAAACAAACAGGGAGAATACCATGACCCTCATGCCCAAATGCTCTGCGGCCGCCGCAGTGTTGGCCCTTTCTGCGAGCGCCGCGCTTGCCGAACCGGCGCTGATTTTCGACCTCGGCGGAAAATTCGACAAATCCTTCAACGAAGCCGCTTTCAACGGCGCCAAACGCTGGGCCGAGGATACCGGCGGTTCGTTCCGCGAGATCGAGCTTCAATCCGAAGCACAGCGCGAACAGGCGTTGCGTCGTTTTGCCGAGGCCGGTTTCAACCCGGTGATCACCATGGGTTTTGCCATGGCCGATCCGCTCAGCAACGTTGCGCCTGACTACCCCGACACGAAATTCGCCGCCGTGGACGTGACCTGGCTGGACGCTCCGAATATCCGCCAGATCGGGTTCGCCGAACACGAGGGGTCGTATCTGGTCGGCATGCTGGCCGCGATGGCCTCAGAAACCGGCACCGTCGGCTTTGTCGGCGGCATGGACATCCCGCTGATCCGGCATTTCGGTTGCGGCTATGCGCAAGGCGCGCTGGCCGTCAATCCCGACCTCAAGATCATCGCGAACATGACCGGTACGACGCCCGCGGCCTGGAATGATCCTGTGAAGGGGTCGGAGCTGACCAAGGCACAGATCAGCCAGGGTGCCGACGTGGTTTATGCCGCCGCTGGCGGCACCGGCGTGGGTGTTCTGCAAACCGCCGCCGACGAGGGCATCCTGTCGATCGGCGTGGACAGCAACCAGAACCACCTGCACCCCGGTCAGGTCCTGACCTCGATGCTCAAGCGCGTCGATGTCGCGGTCTACGACGCAATGGCCGCTGGAGAGGACCTCGAAACCGGGGTTTTCACGCTCGGCCTTGCCGAAGATGGTGTCGGGTATGCCCTCGATGAGCATAACGCCGAACTGATCTCGGACGAGATGAAGACCAGAGTCGACGCCGCGCGCGAGGCGATCATCGCTGGCGATCTGGAGGTCAAAGGCTACTACGAAAACGACAGTTGCCCGGTTCTTGATTTCTGAGCCGCGCCACGGGCGGGGCCTTCGTTGCCCCGCCCGACGATGCGTGCTTTGCACCCATGCCGAGGCCCGTGAAATATCTGATCACAAGATCACCGGAACATCTGGCCCAAGGAAAGACAATGACTGCCCCGGCCATCGAACTCAAAGGCATTTCCAAGGCTTTCGGGCTCGTGCAGGCCAACAAGGATATTTGCATCCGGGTGATGCCGGGAACGGTCCATGGCATCATCGGCGAAAACGGCGCCGGAAAATCCACCCTGATGTCGATTCTCTACGGGTTCTACAAGGCCGACTCCGGCGAGATCGCCATCAATGGCAAGAAAGCCCGTATCACCGACAGTCAATCCGCCATAGCTGCGGGCATTGGCATGGTTTTCCAGCATTTCAAGCTGGTGGAGAATTTCACCGTTCTGGAGAACGTGATTCTCGGCGCCGAGGACGGGGCCCTTTTGCGTCCATCGCTGGCCAAGGCACGGCGCATTCTGACCGAGTTGGAACAGGAATATGAACTGCATGTCGATCCCGATGCGCTGATCTCGGATCTGGGTGTCGGAAAACAGCAAAGGGTCGAGATTCTCAAGGCGCTCTATCGTCAGGCCGAAGTGCTGATTCTGGACGAGCCCACCGGCGTGTTGACGCCCTCCGAGGCGGATCAGCTTTTTCGCATCCTGACGCGCCTGCGCGAAGAGGGCAAAACCATCATCTTCATCACTCACAAACTGCGCGAGATCATGGAGATAACGGATACGGTCAGCGTCATGCGCCGCGGCGAGATGACCGCGACGGTGCCAACCGCCGACACGAGCCCCGAGCATCTGGCCGAATTGATGGTTGGCCGCAAGGTCCTGCTTCGCGTGACCAAGACACCCGCCAATCCCGGCCCGCCGGTACTGGAGGTTGACGATCTGAGCGTGACGGACAGCACGGGTGTCGAGCGTCTGAAAGGCGTGTCCTTCAATCTGAAGGCGGGCGAGGTTCTTGGCATCGCCGGCGTCGCTGGCAACGGGCAGTCCGAGCTGCTCGAAGTGCTGGGGGGGATGCAGCTGGCCACGGGCCGCATAAACCTGAACGGCCAGCCGCTTGATATTTCGGGGAAGAACGCCAACGGGCAGGCACGGCGCAAGGAAGGCATAGGGCACGTTCCCGAGGACCGACAGCGAAGGGGCCTGATCATGGAGTTCACCGCGTGGGAGAACATGGCCTTTGGCTATCATCATGATCCGGCCTATCAATACAATCGCCTGCTGATGAACAATGCCGCGATGCGGCGCGATACCATAGCGCAGATGGCCCGATTTGACGTGCGCCCTCCGGATCCCAACCTGTTTGCCCGCAATTTCTCGGGTGGCAATCAACAGAAACTCGTTGTCGCGCGTGAGATCGAACGCAACCCGGACGTGTTGCTGATCGGGCAACCGACCCGCGGTGTCGACATCGGTGCCATAGAATTCATCCACCAACAGATCATTGCCTTGCGGGATATGGGCAAAGCGATCCTCCTGGTCTCGGTCGAGCTTGATGAGATCATGGCCCTTTCCGACCGGATCGCGGTGATGTTCGACGGACGGATCATGGGCGAGCGCCTGCCGGAAGCAACGGATGAAACCGAACTTGGCCTGTTGATGGCCGGGATCAAGGGAAAGGCCGCCTGATGCAGAAAATGCCGGCCTGGGCCGACGCGGTTCTCGTGCCGATGATCTCCCTTCTTCTGGCCGCGATCCTTTCGGCCCTGGTCATCATCAGCATCGGCGAAGACCCGGTTGCCGCGTTCCGCCTGATGGTCGACGGGGCGTTGATGCGATCGGCGGGATGGGGCTATACCCTTTATTATGCAACGAATTTCATGTTTACGGGGCTGGCTGTCGCCGTCGCCTTTCATGCCCGCATGTTCAATATCGGCGGCGAGGGTCAGGCCATGCTGGGCGGGTTGGGGGTCGCTCTTGCCTGTCTGTACATCCCGTGGCCGCACTGGAGCGTGGCGCTGATCGGAACCTCCCTGGCCGCAATGCTGTTCGGCGCGGCCTGGGCCCTGATTCCGGCATGGCTTCAGGCCAAACGCGGCAGCCATATCGTGATCACGACCATCATGTTCAATTTCATTGCCGCGACGTTGCTGAATTACCTTTTGGTCAACGTGCTGCGCCCCAAAGGCGCGATGGATCCGGCCACGGCTCGTTTCCCGGAAACCACGAACCTGCCGACATTCCGCGACATGTTCTCGACGGCCGACACCGTGTTGTTCCGTGGAACGCCCGCAAACGTGTCTTTCTTTATCGCGGTTTTCGCCTGTTTTCTGGTTTGGCTTTTGATCTGGCGCACCCGCCTTGGCTATGAACTGCGCGCATTCGGGCAGTCCGAGCCGGCCGCTCTTTATGCCGGGATCGCCCCCGCGCGGATCACGATAATCGCCTTGCTGATTTCCGGCGCGCTGGCGGGCCTGATGGCCGTGAACACCACCCAGGGCGAGGCCGAGCGGCTCATTCTGAACTCGACCGAAGGCGCCGGCTTCATAGGAATTGCCGTCGCTCTCATGGGGCGATCCCATCCGTTGGGCGTGTTCATCGCGGCCATACTGTTCGGTTTTCTCTATCAGGGGGGTGCCGAGCTCGCCCTCTGGACCACCATCCCCCGCGAATTGATCGTCGTGATCCAGGCCCTTGTGATCCTTTTCACCGGCGCGCTGGACAACATGGTTCGAATGCCGCTGGAACGCCTGTTTCTGGCCTTGCGGCGCAGGGAGAGCTGAGCCATGGATTTTGCGACCGTCATCCAGTTGCTCGACTCCACCATCCGCAGTGCCACCCCCCTGCTTCTGGCCTGCCTGGCCGGACTCTATTCGGAACGGTCCGGCATTTTCGACATCGGGCTCGAAGGCAAAATGCTTGCTGCCGCCTTTTTCTCGGCTGCGGTGGCCTTTCTGTCTGGCTCGGCCTGGATCGGGCTGGCCGCGGGAATCGGGTCATCCGTCGCTTTGGCGCTGGTTCACGCGCTGGCCTCCATCAACTTTCGCGGAAATCAGCTCATTTCCGGCGTGGCGATCAATTTTCTCGCGGCCGGTATGACGGTGCTCGTCGCTCAGGCATGGTTCTCCCAGGGCGGGCGCACGCCATCACTTGTAGGATCGGCCCGCTTTGCACCGATCAAACTGCCCTTTGCGGATCAGGTGGCCGAGGTTCCGATATTCGGCCCGATCTACGCAGAACTTCTGTCGGGACATTCCATTCCTGTCTATATCACCCTGGCCCTGGTGCCATTGACGTGGTGGGTATTGCATCGTTCCCGGTTCGGGTTGCGTCTGCGCGCGGTCGGTGACGCGCCCGAGGCCGTTGACACCGCCGGCGTATCGGTCATCCGCCTGCGCTATAGCGCCGTGATCATCTGTGGCGTGCTCTGCGGCATTGCGGGGGCCTATATGGCGACCGGCCTTCAGGCCAACTTCACCAAGGACATGACAGCCAATCGCGGTTTCATCGCCCTGGCCGCGTTGATCTTTGCCAAATGGCGGCCATGGCACGCGCTGATGACATGTCTTCTATTCGGTTTTCTCTTCGCCATCGAAACGCGGTTTCAGAAAATCGATCTATTCGGGGTGACCTTGCCTCTGCAATTTGTGCAGGCGCTGCCTTATGTGCTGACAGTGGTGATTCTCGCCGGTTTTGTCGGCAGGGCTGTTCCACCCAGGGCCGGAGGTCAGCCTTACGTCAAAGAACAGTGACATCAGAGGAAAGAACATTCCGGCTTTGAGATGTTTTTCGTCACATGTGCCAAATTGCCCTGTTCACATCCTTGCATTGTCCACGCGTCACGCGCTAGCAAAGCCCATGCAAATCTATCTCCCGATAGCCGAAGTATCGGTCAATGCGTTTCTCCTGCTCGGCCTTGGGGGGCTGGTTGGGGTTCTGTCCGGCATGTTCGGGGTCGGTGGCGGATTCCTGATGACGCCGCTCTTGTTTTTTATCGGGATACCGCCGGCCGTCGCCGTCGCGACAGAGGCGAACCAGATCGTTGCCTCGTCCTTCTCTGGCGTGCTTGCCCACCTCAAACGCAAGACAGTCGATCTCAAGATGGGGACGGTGCTGTTGATCGGCGGCCTGATCGGAGCCGCACTCGGTGTCTTGCTGTTCAACTACCTGAAATCGCTCGGCCAGGTCGATCTTCTGGTCCGGCTGTGCTATGTCGGTTTTCTTGGCGTCGTGGGTGGGTTGATGTTCGTCGAGAGCCTCAATTCGATCCGCCGCGCCCGAAAGACGCAAACCACGACCGCACCCAAACGCCGACAGCGCAACTGGATCCATGCGTTGCCGTTCAAGATGCGTTTTCGCACGTCCGGCCTATATATCTCGGTGATCCCGCCGATACTGGTCGGGCTGGCGGTCGGCGTCCTGGCAGCCATCATGGGCGTCGGCGGCGGTTTCATCATGGTCCCGGCGATGATCTATCTGCTCGGCATGCCGACCAAGGTCGTGGTGGGAACGTCCTTGTTCCAGATCATATTCGTCACCGCCTTCACCACGATGCTGCATGCGACAACCAACTATACGGTTGATATGGCCCTTGCCGTGTTGCTGTTGATCGGCGGTGTGATCGGCGCCCAGGTCGGGACGCGCATCGGCGTTCACATGAAAGCCGAACAATTGCGGGTCCTGTTGGCGATGATGGTCCTTGTGGTTTGCTTCAAACTGGCATTGGAGTTGCTTTTGCAACCCGCGGAACTCTACTCCATCGGTGCGGCGGGGGGGCATTGATGCGCTTTCTCGTCGCCCTTGTCCTCCTGTTTGTGCCGGTGACGTCGACTGGTGCCACCGAAGAAGTCGTTTTGGGATTGAGCCAGAACCGCGTGGCCATCACGGCCAATTTCGACGGTTCGGAGATCCTGATTTTCGGCGCGGTCAAGCGCGAGACCGCGCCACCTGCAGACCAGCCGCTTGAGGTGATTGTCGCAATCGAGGGTCCATCCCTGCCCGTGACCGTCCGCCGCAAGGAAAAGCGCTATGGGATCTGGGTCAATGTTGACGCGCTGAAGATTGATTCGGCGCCGGCCTTTTACGCCGTGGCGACCAGTGGCCCGTTCGATGAAATCCTCTCGCAATCCGAAGACCTGCGTCACCATGTTTCGATTCCTCGCTCGATAAGGCTTGTCGGGACGCCCAGCCATATCGCCGACGCAGATTCCTTTGCCGAGGCGATCATCCGAATTCGAAGCAGGAATGGCCTTTACCAGTTCCTTGAACATGCTGTCAGCATCGAACAGGAGACTTTGTTCAGAACATCAATCGCCATGCCCTCAAACCTTACCGAGGGAGAGTACAAGACGCGTGTTTTCCTGCTTAGAAACCGCGCGGTGATTTCGAATTTTGAAACCAAGATCTACGTTCAAAAGGTTGGGCTGGAACGGTTTCTGTTCAATCTGTCGCGGGAACGACCCGTCATCTACGGATTGCTTTCCCTAGCGATTGCCATCGCGGCAGGATGGGGCGCTTCTGCGGCTTTCAGGATGTTTCGCCAGGCCTGACGTCGCCAGAAGAGGCTCATCCGCGACCGACAAAGGGCATCTTGGTCGCCATGATCGTCATGAACTGCACATTCGCCTCGGGCGGCAATGTGGCCATCTGAAACACGGCATCCGCAACATGGGACACATTCATCACCGGAGGTGGATTATCTGGATTGCGCTCGATCAAACCTTCAAGAAGGTCGGTCCGCGCATTCCCGATGTCGATCTGACCGCAAGCGATATCGAAAGCCCGACCATCAAGCGACAAGGATTTGGTCATGCCTGTAATCGCATGTTTCGTTGTCGTATAGGCAATCGAGAACTCGCGCGGCGCATGCGCCGAGATCGAGCCATTATTGATGATCCGGCCACCCTGCGGATCCTGAGTTCGCATCGCGCGAAATGCGGCACGCGCCGCCAGGAACATGCCGTTAAGATTTACATCCACAACTTTGCGCCACTCATCAAACGGAATTTCGTCAATCAGGGTGCCGGGGCCGAACATCCCGGCATTGTTGAAAAGAACATCGAACCGTCCCGCGCGCTCAAGGAAGGCCGAGACCGAGGCGTCCACACTGATTTCACTGCTCACATCAGCTGGCAGGATCACCGCGTTTCGGAATCCTTCTGCCGCTTCCTCCAGGGCATCGCGGCGCCGCGCCATCAGCCCCACGCACCATCCCTCTGCAAGAAAGCGGCGCGCCGTGGCCCGCCCTATTCCAGCGCTCGCTCCGGTGATCAGGATCGATTTCATATCTCTGTTCCTTCAAGCTCAAGCGGCACGGCGGGAACGGCAAGATCGTCGGTTCTCAGTTGACCGGTCGGCTTCGACAGGCGGTTCCGCACAACCCAGAAAAGCCGTTCCTGTGCCCGCGTGATCGCAACATAGGCAAGGCGTTTCCAAAGCGGCTGCCCCGCCTCCACCCGTCCCATTCGCGCCGCGGCATAAAGATCAGGGGCGAAGACCTGCACATTCTCCCATTGAGAGCCTTGTGCCTTGTGGATGGTAACCGCCGCACCATGCAGGAACGTCGCTCCCATACTTGCGGCGAAAGGAATGAATGGCTCTTCCTCACCCGGTTTCTCGATCTTCACGATAGAAGCGGCCGACACCTGAGGCTCCGGAGCACCGATCACATGCAGGCGGGAAAACCCCGCTTTTCGCCCCGGTCCCAGATAAATGACCTGCGCCCCCTTGATCAGTCCCCGCGCCTCCATGTCGAGCCGCTTCTTGCGGTGTTTCAGGGGCAGTTCCAGACCATCGCAAATCAGCGGCTCACCCGGCAGAAGTTCGGTTTCGGGGGCATCATGGACCCTCCGGAACGCGTTGATCAGGCGGATACGGGTCGCATTGCGCCAAACCAATACAGGACTCCGCGCCATCAGGTCCACTTCGACCCGCTGCCCCCAGATGACGCGATCATCCTGACGCGCGGTTTCCTCAACCAGGGCTTCGAATGCTTCGAAACTCAGCTCCGGGTCGGCCAATGCATGGGCGAGATCAAGGATCGGATTATCGGCATCCTGCCGATGAACGCGATGCAGGATCAGTTTTGCATCGTCCTCCATCTTGTCAAAGACCATCGTCCCGGACTGGTTGACCGGCGCCAATTGTGCCGGATCGCCAAACAACACGAGCATCGGGAAAATCTCACGCAGATCATCGAACTGACGATCATCAAGCATCGACGCCTCATCGACGAACCCGATATCCAGAGGGGCCTCGCGACGTTTCCAGCCAGTAATGAAATCGGACCCACGCAATCCCGCCGCGGCCAAGGCCCCGGGAATGGAGCGATGTGCCTTGTAAGACATGGCCGCCCGTTCCAGCGCAATGTCGGTCAACCCTTCGATCTCGGGGCGTTCCCCCTCTCCCGTCAGCCATTCGGCGATGCGTTCATATTCCGGGTCGTAGACGGGAGTGTATAGAATACGGTGGATCGTAGTCGCAGGCACGCGATGGGCGCGCAATACGCTGGCCGCCTTGTTCGTCGGAGCCAGAACGGCCAATGAACGGCTATCCTTGCGGCTGCGGCCCTCATAGTCGCCCGATACCACCTTCACGCCACACTCATCCATGGCCTTGAACAGTTCTGCCAAGAGAAGCGTCTTTCCCGAACCCGCCTTTCCAACGATTGCCAGCACTACGCCCTTGCCATCGCGCGGCGGTGTCAAGGTGCAGTCGCCAAGATCGATCCCCACGGCGCGCAAGGCCCCGGCGATCCGGTCATAGGCATCTGCCTGATCATGGGAAAAGGTCGGGCGGCTCAATGTCATGCGCAGACATTATCTACCCGCTTTGGCATTCACAACATGCGCGGCCGCAATCCTGCCACAAGGGCCAACGGTTCGCGGGCGCCGAAACTCCGATCGACCCACAAGGACATCAAGGCCGGTGAAATAGCCACCAGCAATGCAACCTTGCTCTGCGCCACTTGCGAAAACGATCAAAGACCGACGCTCACCTTGTCGCGGCCCTCGCCGACCGTTCCATTAACCGTCGGCGACGCACCGATCGTCCGATAGACCAGCAGCAAGGGGACGTCGAAGACGCCGACGAAATGGGACAATGCAAGGCGTCGCATCAACCTACTCCGGCCAGCATGAGCGCAGCGCGCAATACTGCCCGACCCTCCTTGGGCCAGGCAAAACCGGGTGCATCCCCGGGTCAACGGGTTCTCAATTCGTACTCCCCTCGTAACATGGGAAAAATGCTCACTGAACTGATGCGGTGGATGCCCCCACCCAACGGGATCGTTTGTGCCATAACGATTTCGTAGTAACCAACATGAGGGAGGCATCCATGTCAGAGATTAGCATATTGGCGATTGATCTTGCCAAGGGCAGTTTTCAGGTTTGCGGCGTCGCGGCGGACGGTGCTGTTGTTTTCAACAGGTCGGTATCGCGCCCACGGCTGTATC
>JAABTV010000065.1 GCA_011389685.1 Paracoccaceae bacterium | reverse complement strand
CATCATGCAACCTCCGTTTGGGAGCTTGAATCACGCAGCCGCTGCAGCCTCAAGTGGTTTTATGGGTCCTGACCCTAGTCCGCCGAGCGCCCTTTTTTCATCGCCACGCGCAGGATGCCAGGCCAATGCGCCCGCTCCAGCGAAGGCACCAGCCAATCCGCCGCACTGAAATCCTCCGCATCGGTATAGGCGCCGGGCGTCACCACGACCCGCAGTCCCGCACCCTGTGCCGACAGCATCCCGTTGCGGCTGTCCTCGAATGCCAGGGCCCGCTCCGGCCCGACCCCCAACCGTTCCAACGCCAGCACGAACACATCCGGCGCGGGCTTCTTTGCCGTCACCTCGTCCCCCGCCGCGATCACGTCGAACACCTCGCTGGCCGCCTTGCCCCAGCAGCAACGGCACAATGCCTCGACATTGGGCCGGTTCGTCGTCGTCGCCACCGCCAGGCGCAGCCCGCTGGCCCGCGCCGCGGCGATCAGCGCCGCAACCCCGGGCCGCAATGCAAGGCCACCGCGCGCCAGGATACCGGCATAGGCTCTTGTTTTCTCGGCATGAAATGCCGCGATCTCATCTTCCGAAAGCCGTGGTTCCTGCCAGGCCAGCCCCGCCTGAAACGCTCGGAGCCGCTCTTTCCCGCCGGTGGTCTTCAACAGCTCGCGATAGTCCTCACGCGACCAATGCCAGCCCAACCCCCACTCCGCGAATGTCGCGTTGAAAGCCGCGCGATGCGCCTCTTCGGTCTCGGCCAGCGTGCCATCGACATCGAAAATGAGCGCGTCAAGGCTCATCGCATCGCGAAATCCGGCAGCGCGGCGAAATCGTCAAACCGGAAGGCATGGACGATCTCTTCGACAGGCAGCTTGCGATAGCCTTGGGTGAACAGCGCGAATTCCACCCCGGCCCGTTCCGCCGTCTCGGCATCGATCTCGCTGTCACCCACGTAAAGCGACGCACCTTGACCCAGCGAATCGAATGCGCGCTGCAAGGGCGCCGGGTCGGGCTTCTTCACCGGCAGGCTGTCGCCCCCCACCAACACGCCGAAAAACCGCTCGATGTCGAGCGCGCGCAGAATGGCGCGTGCCGGGGCCTCGGGCTTGTTGGTGCAGACGCCCAGCGCGAATCCGGCCTCGGCCAGCGTCTCCAGCGACGCGATCATGTTCGGATAGGGCCGGGTCAGATCGGCACTGGCCCGGTTGTAGAAATCGAGCGTCACCTGCGTCAACTCGCGATGCCAGCCAGGGTCGAGCCCGCGCACCCGCATCACCCGCTCGACCAGCTTGGGCAACCCGTTGCCGATGAAGGAAACGATGGTGGGCAGGTCCAGCGGCGCAAGCCCCTCGGTCTCCAGCATCCGGTTCGCCGCCGCCTGAATGTCAGGCGCACTGTCGACCAGCGTGCCGTCAAGGTCGAAGACGACCGATTTCATCCGCGCTCTTTCCACTTGATCGAACAGCCCATCGAGGGGATCTGCTCTTCCGGCCCTTTTCCGGTTTCGGCGACCGTCTTCATCGCCTCGAAAAGGTCGCGCCTGAGATCGGGTGGCCCGGTCTCGCTGCGGCTCGCATCCAGCCGCCCGCGATACTGCAATCCGCCCGCCGCGTTGAAACCAAAGAAATCCGGCGTGCAGGCGGCCCCGTAGGCGCGTGCCACGTCCTGTGATTCGTCGTAGAGATAGGGGAAGGGATAGCCCTCTTCCTTCATCTTTTCGAAACTGTCGGCGGGATAGGCCTCGGCATCGTTCGCCGAGATCGCCGCCACGCCGATGCCCAGCTTTTCAAGGTCGCGGGCGTCGCGAATGATCCGGTCCTTCACCGCCTTCACATAGGGGCAGTGATTGCAGATGAACATGATCAACGTGCCCTTGGCCCCCGCCACGTCGGCCAGGGACCAGGTCTTTCCATCGACGCCCGAAAGGGTGAAATCCGGGGCCTTCCATCCGAAATCGCAAACCGGGGGTATGGCTGCCATGGGTTCTCTCCTTATGCTGCGTCTTTCCGTGCGCCCTCCGCCGCCATGCGGATCGCGCGCATGTTCTTGCCATAGGCACCGGGGTTCTCGACAGAACCGCCCTTGAACACCGCCGATCCGGCAACCAGAACATCCGCCCCCGCCGCCGCGACCAGTGGCGCAGTTTCCGGCGTCACCCCGCCGTCGATCTGGATATGGATCGGCCGGTCGCCGATCATCTGCCGGATCCTGCGGGTCTTCTCGACGCCGGAATGGATGAACTTCTGCCCGCCGAAGCCGGGGTTCACCGTCATCACCAGCACCATGTCGCACAGGTCGAGCACATCGGCGATCGCCTCGGCCCGGGTGCCGGGATTGAGGCTCACACCCGCCATCTTGCCCGTGGCCCTGATCGCCTGAAGCGTGCGGTGGATATGCGGCCCGGCCTCGACATGGGCGGTGATCATGTCGGCCCCCGCCTCGGCATAGGCGTCGATATAAGGATCGACCGGCGCAATCATCAGATGCACGTCCATGAAGGTCTTCACATGCGGGCGGAACGCCTTCACGGCGGGCGGGCCGAAGGTGAGGTTCGGCACGAAATGCCCGTCCATCACATCGACATGGACCCAATCGGCCCCCTGCGCCTCGATCGCCTGGATCTCGCGCCCGAAATCGGCGAAATCAGCGCTCAGGATCGACGGCGCGATCTTGATGGAACGATCAAAACTCATGCTCCGAACCTCCTTTTCGTAGGGTGGGCGATTCGCCCACCATTGCTCACGGATCGAGCGATCCGCTTTCATAGCGTCGCGCCATCTCGTCCAGGTCGATCACCTTGATCCTGCTGGCATTTCCCGCCGTTCCGAACCGTTCGAATCGGTCGGCGCACAGCTTTTCCATCTCGTCCATCGCCGGGATCATGAACTTGCGCGGGTCGAACTCTCGGGGCTTTTCCTGCGCCACCTTGCGGAACGACCCGGTGATCGCCATGCGGTTGTCGGTGTCGATATTGACCTTGCGCACGCCCGAGTTGATGCCGCGCTCGATCTCCTCGATGGGCACGCCATAGGTCTGGGGCATCTCGCCGCCATATGCGTTGATCAGATCCTGCAGATATTGCGGCACGCTCGACGAGCCATGCATGACCAGATGCACGTTCGGAATCTTGGCGTGAATCTCCTCGATCCGCTTGATCGCCAGCGTCTCGCCGGTGGGTTTCTGGCTGAACTTGTAGGCCCCGTGCGAGGTGCCGCAGGCAATCGCCAACGCATCCACCTTGGTCAGCGCGACAAACTCCTTGGCTTCATCCGGGTCGGTCAAGAGCTGATCATGCGAGAGCTTGCCACTCGCACCCGACCCGTCCTCCTCCGCCGCCTCGCCGGTTTCCAGCGACCCCAGAACGCCCAGCTCGCCCTCGACGCTGGCGCCGACCCAATGCGCCATCCGCGCCACGCGCGCGGTGATATCGACGTTATAGTCCCAATCCGCCGGCGTCTTCATGTCGGCCTCAAGCGATCCGTCCATCATCACGCTGGTGAACCCGTGCCTAATCGCCGAAAGGCAGGTCGCCTCGTTGTTGCCGTGGTCCTGATGCATGCAAAGCGGGATATGCGGATACATCTCGGACAGCGCCTGGATCATGTGCTTGAGCATGATGTCACCGGCATAGGAGCGCGCCCCGCGACTGGCCTGCATGATCACCGGCGCATCGGTCCTGTCCGCCGCACGCATGATCGCAAGACCCTGTTCCATGTTGTTGATGTTGAATGCGGGCACGCCATAGCCCTGTTCGGCGGCGTGATCGAGAAGTTGTCTGAGCGTAATGAGTGCCATTGTCTGTCCTTGTCGTCATGCAGCAATTTCAGGCGCCAATTCCGGAAACGCGCCCCGGGCCGAGGTTACATGGATGAAGCCATCCGTCACACCCGCATGAATTAACGCCGATACGACGGTTTCGCCACCGGCAACCGACGCCCCGTGCCCAATTCCTGTCGAATCCGCCGCCCCGTTTGGCGTCATGGGCGCCTTGTCTGCCCGTCTCCCCGCCAACCCGGCCAACATCATCACAGCCGCCCCATATGCACGGCATTGTCCGCCATCCGGCAGGAAAACCCCCATTCATTGTCATACCAGCCCAGCACCCGCACCAGCCGCGCCCCCATCACCTTGGTCTGGTCGGCGGCGAAATTGCAGCTGTGGCTGTCGTGATTGTAATCGACCGAAACCTTCTTCTCGGTCTCGTAGCTCATGATGCCTTTCATGGGACCGTCCGCGGCCTCGGCGATCACCGCATTGATGTCGCTGGCGGTCACGTCCTTGCCCGCAATGAAGGTCAGGTCCACCGCGCTCACATTCGGCGTCGGCACCCTTATGGCCGACCCGTCCAGCCTGCCGTTCAACTCCGGCAGAACCAACCCGATCGCCCTTGCCGCCCCGGTCGAGGTCGGGATCATGCTCAGGGCCGCCGCGCGGGCGCGGTATAGATCCGTGTGCCGACGGTCCAACGTCGGCTGATCGCCGGTATAGGAATGGATCGTGGTCATGATGCCCGATTCGATGCCCACCGCGTCATTGAGCGCCTTGGCCATGGGCGCAAGGCAGTTGGTCGTGCAGGACCCGTTCGACACCACAAGGTCATCGGTGGATAGCATGTCGGAATTGACCCCGTGCACGATGGTCTTGTCGGCCCCCGTGGCCGGCGCCGAAATCAGCACCTTTCCCGCCCCCTGCCGCAGATGCACCGACGCCGCTTCCTTCGAGTTGAACTGCCCCGAACACTCCAGAACCACATCGACGCCGGACCAGTCGAGCTCCTGCGGGTCATAGGTCGAAAACACCTTCATCGGCCCCTGGCCCACATCCATCATGTCGCCGTCGATGGTGATCTCGCCCGGGAACCGGCCATGGATGCTGTCATATTTCAGCAGATGCGCGATATCCTCGATCGGCCCGGTGGCGTTCATCTTCACCACCTGGATGTCGCTCCGCGCATTCTCGATGATGCTCGACAACGTGCAGCGCCCGATGCGTCCGAACCCGCTGATCCCGACCTTCACAACCATGCTCGCCCCCTCAGCCCATCAGCCCGCGCGCCGCCTCGGCCACCGCTTCGGCGGTGATCCCGAATTCGTGGTAAAGCGCATCCGCCGGGGCCGATGCGCCAAAGCCCGTCATGCCCACGAAAGCGCCTTTGCAGCCCAGCATCTCGCCCCAGCCCTGCCGCACCGCCGCCTCGACACCGACGCGCGGCGCATCGCCCAGAACCTCGGCGCGATAGGCTTGGTCCTGCGCCGCGAACAGCTCGAAGCAAGGCGCCGAGACCACGGCCGCCTTGTGGCCATCGGCTTCGAGCATGTCGGCCGCCGTCATGGCGATCTCCACCTCCGAGCCCGTGGCGATCAGCGTCACGTCGCGTGTGCCGTCGCAATCGCGCAGGACATAGGCCCCCCGCGCGCTCAGGTTCGCATCGCTGTGTTTCACCCGCACGCAAGGCAGCCCCTGGCGGCTCAGGCACAGCACCGATGGCGTGGCGTGATCCCGCATGGCGATCTCCCAGGCTTCGGCGGTTTCCACCACGTCCGCAGGCCGGAACACGTTGAGATTGGGCATCGCCCGAAGGCTCGCCACTTGCTCGACCGGCTGATGCGTCGGCCCGTCCTCGCCCAGCCCGATGCTGTCATGGGTCATCACGTAGACCACCGGCACCTGCATCAACGCCGACAGGCGGATCGCCGGGCGGCAGTAGTCGGCAAAGGCCAGAAACGTGCCGCCATAGGGTTTGAACCCGCCATGCAGCGCGATCCCGTTCATGATCGCGGCCATGCCATGTTCGCGCACGCCGTAATGGATGTAATCGCCGCCGTAATTGCCTTTCGTGACCGGCTCCATGCCCTTGGTGCGGGTGTTGTTCGATCCGGTAAGGTCGGCGCTGCCACCGATGGAATTGGGCAGGGTGGCGTTGACCACTTCCAGCGCCATCTCGCTGGCCTTGCGGGTCGCCACCCTGGGCGCCTCCGCCGACATCCGCTCGCGATACCCGGTCAGTGCCGCAGCAAGCCTTGCATCGTCCACCTCGCCATGGCTCGCCTCGAAGGCGGCCCGCTCGGGATGTGTGGACAGGCGACCCTCCCACGCGACACGGGCCGCCTGACCCCGCCTGGCAATCGCATGCCACGCCTCGTAAACATCTTGCGGAACCTCGAAGGGTGGATGGGACCAGCCCAGAACCTCGCGCGCCGCCGCGATCTCGTCCTCGCCGAGGGGCGCGCCATGGGTCGCCGCCGTGCCCTGCTTGTTGGGCGCGCCGAAACCGATGATCGTCCTGCACGCGATCAGACTCGGCCGCGCATCACCCCTCGCCGCCTCGATCGCCGCCGCCACCGCCGCCTTGTCATGCCCATCCACCGCCTGCACATGCCACCCGGCAGCGGCAAACCGCGCCTTCTGATCGGTCGAGGTGGACACATCCGTCGATCCGTCGATGGTGATCGCGTTGTCGTCCCACATCACCACCAGCCGCCCCAGCCCCATGTGACCGGCGAAATCGATCGCCTCGTGGGATATCCCCTCCATCAGGCAGCCATCGCCCGCGATCACATAGGTGAAATGATTCACCAGCTCGTCGCCGAACCGCGCATTGTCCATCCGTTCGGCCAGCGCCATGCCCACCGCCGTGGTGATCCCCTGGCCCAGCGGGCCGGTCGTGGTCTCGATCCCCTTGGCATGACCATATTCCGGGTGGCCGGCGGTGCGGGATCCCCATTGCCGGAAATTGCGGATCTGCTCCATCTCCATGTCGTCATAACCCAGCAGGTGATGGATCGCGTAAACCAGCATCGAGCCATGCCCCGCGCTCATCACGAATCGGTCGCGGTCGGGCCATGTGTCGGCCTTCGGGTCCAGGGTCATGAACCGGTTGAACAGCACCGTGGCCACATCGGCCATGCCCATCGGCGCACCCGGGTGGCCCGAGTTGGCCGCCTGCACGGCATCCATCGCCAGCGCGCGGATCGCGTTGGCCATCAAGTCTTCGGTCGAGTTCGTAATCTCAGCGTGGGTATTCATCTCTTGTCTCCTCCCAAAGACATCGCTCAGGTGCGGCGGCTCTCGTTCACCAGCCGGTGCACCATCGGCGTGAAAATGAGCTGCATCGCGAGATCCATCTTGCCGCCCGGGATCACGATGGAATTCGCGCGGCTCATCCAGCTGCCCTGGATCATGCTCGTGAGATAGGGGAAATCGATCCCCCGCGGGCTCTTGAACCGGATCACGACCAGCGATTCATCTGCCGTCGGAATCCAGCGCGCGATGAACGGGTCCGAGGTGTCGACCACCGGAACCCTCTGGAAATTCACGTCCGTCTCGATGAATTGCGGGCAGATGCAATGCACATAGGCATGCATGCGCCGCAGGATCGTGTCGGTCACCGCCTCGGTGGAATATCCGCGCTGTTCCTTGTCGCGGTGGATCTTCTGGATCCATTCAAGGTTGATCACCGGCACCACCCCGATCTTGAGATCGGCCAGCCTTGCAAGATTGACCTCGTCATTCACCACCGCGCCATGCAGGCCTTCGTAGAACAGGAGGTCCGATCCCTCCTCGAACGGCGCCCAGCCGGTGAAATGCCCCGGCGGCACACCAAAGCGGTCCGACTCGGCGGCATCATGCACATAATGCCGGGTCCGGCCCTTGCCGGTCGCGCCATATTCGCGGAACACGCGCTCCAGTTCGCCCAACTCGTTCGCACCATAGGAAAAGTGCGAGAACGTCTCGTCTCCGCCGGCTTTTCGCGCGTCAAGCTCGGCCTTCATTGCGGCCCGGTCATAGCGGTGAAAGGCGTCGCCTTCGATCGACACCGCTTTGATTCCCTCGCGCCGAAAGATCTGGTCAAATGTGCCTTTTACGGTGCTTGTGCCCGCACCCGATGAGCCCGTCACCGAGATGATGGGGTGTTTTTTGCTCATTTTTCAAGTCCTTAACTATCCTCGGAACAGCCCTCGCTGTCCGAACAAGGCCGAGATTTCCTGTTCCGGCAGGTCATGATAGGTGGCGACACGGTCGACCTTTTCGGCCGATCCAAAAACAAATGGCACACGCGCATGCAGTGCCTCGGCGGTCCGGTCGAGAAGCGGATCGCTGCCATCCGTGGCCTTGCCCCCCGCCTGTTCGACCAGAAAGGCGATGGGGGCGCATTCATAGACCATCCGCAACCGCCCGTTCTCATATCCGGGCCGCGCATCGCCGGGATAAAGGAACACGCCCCCGCGACTCAGGATCCGGTGGGTCTCGGCGACAAGGCTGGCCACCCAGCGCATGTTGTAATTCCGGTCGCGCGGGCCGCTGTCCCCGGCCAGGCAATCGTCGATATAGGCGCGCACCGGTTTGGACCAGTGGCGGTAATTCGAGGCATTGATCGCGAATTCATTCGACGTATCGGATATGTGCATCGCGTCGTCGGTCAGGATGAACCGCCCGCTTTCGGGGTCGAGCGTGAACATCATCGTGCCGTGGCCGAAGGTCACAACAAGCGCCGTTGCAGGGCCATAGATCACATAACCGCCGGCCACCTGATCGCGGGCCTTGCGCAGGAAACTGGCCTCGGCGTCATCCTTCGCCTCGAAGATGGAAAAGATCGTGCCGACGGAAACATTGACGTCGATATTGGAGGATCCGTCCAGCGGGTCGATGGCCAGCGCGTATCGGCCCTGCGGGTTCAGCTCCTGAACCTGCTCCTGCTCTTCGCTGGCATAGAACCGGACACCGGCGGTGCCCAGCGCGGCCGCGAACATCTCGTCCGCCATCACGTCGAGCGCCTTTTGCTGGTCGCCATCGGTGTTTTCCCCGACACCCGCGCCCAGCGCACCGGCCAGCGGACCCTTGGCGATGATGCGTGCGACGTCGCGCGACACCTCGCACAGCACCGAGATGACCGGCACAAGGTCGGTCGGGATCCGATCCGACGAAATGATCTCCGCACCCATGGTCAACTCTCCCCCCGATTCCCGGTCCTGCGCATTGCTTGAGGCTGGTATCTCAGAAAGAGCGCATTTATAGAATTTAATAAAATATTGGGCTGAATAAGGATAACTTAATGACCCGGCTCGAAGCGGTCACGTTGAAACAGTTGCGCGCCCTGGGTGCCGTGGCCGAATACGGCTCGATCACGGCCGCGGCCGAGGTGCTGTCGCTGACTCCTCCGGCGGTGCATACGCAATTGCGCACGCTCGAACAGAATCTCGGGTGCAGCCTGCTCGACCGGTCCCCCGCCGGTGGCGCTCAGGTGACAACCGAAGGCCGCGCCGTGCTTGACGCCAATGTCGCGATCGAGGCCGCGATCGAAAGTTGCGCACAGAAATTAAAGGCTTACCAGGAAGGCCGCACCGGTGTCGTGGTCCTCGGCGTGGTCTCCACGGGCAAGTATTTCGCGCCCCGCCTGGTGGCTGATCTGCGCCGTGAGTTCCCGGATATCGAGGTGATCCTCAAGGTCTCGAACCGCGACGGGATCATCACCGCGCTGCAACAGCGCGCCATCGAACTGGCGATCATGGGACGTCCGCCCCGGGTGCCGGTGGTAAATGCCGAACCGATCGGCGAACATCCCCACGTGATGATTGCCGCCCCCGATCATCCGCTGGCCGGCCAGCGCGGCATCACGCCGCAGGTCTTGCTGGATCAGGCATTCATCGCCCGCGAACAGGGGTCGGGAACGCGCATCCTGATGACCCGCTATCTCGACCGGATCGGAGGCGGCACGCCCTATCGGCTGATCGAGATGGAATCGAACGAGACGATCAAGCAGGCGGTCATGGCGGGTCTCGGCATCGCGATGATCTCGCAGCATACCGTGACCGAGGAGTTGCGGGCCGGCCGGCTGGTCTCGCTCGACGCTGACACGCTGCCGATCCGGCGGCAATGGTATCTGCTGCACCGCGCCGATCTGGAACTGTCGCCGACACTGCGAACCGTGTTCAACCACATCGCCGGTCAGGACGGGGCGTTCCTGCCCCGGCTCTGATGGGAGGCGGGACGGTGGCGCACGCCGCGTTAAGCTTTGGGCGCATCGAACCATACTCCGATGTATGTCATACCCTTGGCAGCCGGGCAGCAGCCGGGAATCACCCCCCTGTTTTCGGATATTCGCAGGCGTTAAGCTTGGTTTCGATTTGCTTTACGGCACCAGGACGATCTTACCCGTGGCGCCCCGCCCAAGCACCCGTCCAAGCACCTTGGCGGCATCCGCGAGCGGGTAGCGCCCTTCGATCAGGGGCTTCACCCTGCCCTCGGCATACCAGCCGAACAGCTCTTTCATGTTGTCGGCATAGACCTCCGGCTCATGCATGGTGAAATTGCCCCAGAAGACGCCTACGACACTGTATTCCTTGACCAAAGTGAGGTTGACAGGCAGTTTCGGAATGTCGCCCCCGGCAAAGCCGACGACCAGCAGGCGACCGTTGCGGCCCATGAACCGGCTGGCCGCGTGGAACGCATCGCCGCCCACCACGTCATAGCACACATCCGCCCCCTTGCCGCCGGTCAATTCCTTGACGTCGTCCTTGAGGTTGTCATAGCCGATCACCTCGTCCGCGCCCGCCTCCTTCGCAAGCTTGCGCTTCTCCTCACTCGACGCCACCCCAATCACCCGCGCCCCCATCACCTTGCCGATCTGGACCGCCGCAATGCCGGTCGCTCCGGATGCCCCAAAGACCACAAGTGTTTCATCTTGCTGCAAATTTGCGCGCTGTTTGAGGGCGTGATGCGATGTGCCGTAAGCCACCATGAGGGCGCAGGCATCGGCGCTGTCCATGCCCTCGGGCATCACGAAACACTGGTTCGCCGGCATCACCACCTTCTCGGCATAACATCCCAGCCCGCCCTTGCCGGCCACCCGGTCGCCGGGTTCGAAGCCGCTCACACCTTCGCCCACGGCCTCCACCGTTCCGGCCGCTTCCATCCCCGGCGTGAACGGGGTTTCGGGCTTCATCTGGTAAAGCCCCTGGACCAGGAGGCCGTCCGGATAATTGACGCCCGCGGCCTCGACCGCGATCAGGATCTGACCCTTGTCGGGCTGAGGCTCTGGCAAATCGCCATATTCGAGGTCGTCCAGAGGCCCGAATGCCTTGCAGATGATCGCCTTCATGTTGCCTGTCTCCCGTATTGCGTCCTGTTTCACCTCCCCAAACCTAGTCAGCCTTTCCAATCCACGACAAGCCCCGCAAATCTGATTGCCGGGACGTCATTTCCGCCAATTTCCGCAGGCGCCTTGAATTCGCTTTCGAATCCGCCTTGTTAGCCCTAGTTTCTTGAAAAACGGAAACAGGGAGAGAGAACGCCATGCTTGGCATGATGATGCAGCGCCCGTTGCTGATCAGTGACATACTGACCTACGCCGCCGAAATGCACCCCCAAGGCGAGATCGTTTCCGCCCGAACCGAGGGCGACATCCATCGCCAGACCTATGCCGAAACGGCCGGTCGTGTGGCGCAACTTGCCAATGCGCTCGGAGCGCGCGGCATCGAGATTGGCGACCGTGTCGCGACGCTGGCCTGGAACGGCTATCGCCATTTCGAACTCTACTACGCCATTTCTGGAATGGGCGCGATTTGCCACACGATCAATCCGCGCCTGTCGGCAGAACAGCTGATCTATATCGTGAACCACGCCGAAGACAGGATGTTGTTCGTCGACACGACCTTCGTTCCGATCCTCGAAGCGGTGAAACAGCATCTGCCCGCGGACATGACCTATGTCATCATGACCGACCGGGCACATATGCCCGAGAACAAGCTGGATGCGCTGTGCTACGAGGACATGCTGGCCGAGCAGCCCGACTCGATTGAATGGCCCGCGCTTGACGAGAACACCGCCGCGGGGCTCTGTTATACCTCCGGGACGACGGGCAATCCCAAGGGCGCGCTTTATTCCAACCGTTCGACCGTGCTTCATGCGCTTTACGTCGCCATGGCCTTGGGTGTCAGCCTTCCGCAAGAGGCCAGAATCCTGCCGGTGGTTCCGCTTTTCCATGTCAATGCGTGGGGCCTGCCCTATTTCGCACCGCTGATGGGACATTCGCTGGTCATGCCGGGCGGCGCGCTGGACGGGCCGTCGCTGTTCAAGCTGATGGACAGCGAACGGGTGGATTCGGCCTGGGGTGTTCCCACGGTCTGGATGGGCCTGATGGGCGAGATCAAGAAGCAGGGTCGCAAACCCGATCGCTTTGGCCACGTGGTGGTGGGCGGTTCGGCGGCGCCGCGTTCGATGATCGAGAATTTCGAGAAGATGGACGTTTCGGTGGTCCATGCCTGGGGCATGACCGAGATGTCTCCCATCGGAACCCATGGCACCATGCCGAAATGGGTCAACGACCTTCCGTTCGACAAGATGATCGACAAGAAGGCGCTACAGGGTCGCCGTGTGTTTGGTGTCGAACTGAAGATCGTGGACGAGGACGGCAAGCGCCTGCCGCATGACGGCATATCGGCCGGCGAGCTTTACGTGCGGGGTAATGCCATCATTTCGGGTTATTTCAAGAACGAGGAAGCCACCAAGGGGGCCATCGACGCCGAAGGCTGGTTCGGAACCGGTGACATTGCCACAATCACCACGGACGGGTTCCTGTGCATTCAGGACCGCGCCAAGGATCTGGTGAAATCGGGCGGTGAGTGGATCTCCTCGATCGACCTTGAGAATGCGGCCATGTCGCACCCGGGTGTCGCCAACGCAGCCGTGATCTCCGTGCCCCACCCGAAATGGGACGAGCGGCCGGTTCTTGTCGCCGTGGCCGCGGGCGAGGACAAGCCCGGTCTCGAAGAGCTTCACAGCCACATGTCCGTTCATTTCGCCAAATGGCAATTGCCGGACGACGTGATCTGGGTTGACGAACTGCCGCTGACTGCGACGGGCAAGGTGTCGAAACTGACCTTGCGCAAGAACCTGGGTGATTACCAGTTGCCGGATTTGCGGTGAATCAGAACGAAAATGCCGGGTCCCCAACGCAACGGACCCGGCAGAAATCCTTGGGTGACTGGGCTCAAACAGCCCTGAATTCACCAATTTCGGGCAGGTAATGCTCGACCAGCCCTTCGCCGATGTCGTGCCACAGCCCATGCAACGACAGACGCCCGGACTCGACCTCGCTTTTCACGAAGGGAAAGGTCATCAGGTTTTCCAGAGAGACCAGAACGGCTTGCTTTTCAATGGCCCGCCCGCGTTCAGGCTCCGGCAGATCCTTTATCCTTTCATAGCCCGGCCGCAGGATATCCAGCCAGCGACCCAGAAAGCTGGTCTTTTCCTCAAGTTCCGGCGCAAGGCCCGCACACATGTCGTGGCAGCCCTTTGCGCCGCCGCAACTGGAATGTCCGATGACAATGACGTGCGCGACCTTGAGGGAGGTGACGGCAAACTCGATCGCGGCGGATGTGCCGTGCTGCTGACCATCCGGCTTGTAGGGCGGAACAAGGTTGGCAATGTTGCGGTGGATGAAGAATTCGCCCTGATCCGCGCCGAAGATCGACGTGACATGAACCCGCGAGTCACAGCATGAAATGACCATCGCGCGGGGATGCTGTCCTTCATCCGACAGGCGATGATACCATGCCTCGTTGTCCTTGTAGGTCGTCGCTTTCCAGCCCTGATAACGCTTGGCAAGATAAGACGGCAAGGGTTTGGCATTGAGCATTGGGGTATCCATGCGATGACGGTGGCGGAATTTGCGTTCTGTTAGCGGGAATTCTTCATGAATTCTAGGGAAATCGAATGGCTTGATAAACCTTTTGGGAACTGCGCAGGCGCATATTGACCGCACGCCGTGGGGGTGTGGAAGTATGAGGGTGAGATGTTGGAAATGGTTGCTGTTCTGACGCAAAACGAAACGATCCAGTTGGATTCCGAGAAACTTGCCGACCTGTATCGCCAGCTTGGCGAGAATGCTGCGGAGGATGTGGTCTGTCGCGCAATGGAGGAACTGGCGCTGCGCCTTGCGCATACCGAGAAGCTCTATCGCAAGCGCCAGCTTCAAGAGATGCGCAAAAGCGCGAGGTTGATCGTTGCCATTGCCGAGCAGGTCGGCATGCAGCTTCTGGCAAAAATCGCTTGCGATGTGACCCGCTGTATCGACAAGGGTGACGAGGCTGCATTGGCTGCGGTTTTGTCGCGGCTGGTCCGGATTGGCGAACGTTCACTGACCGAGGTCTGGGATTTGCAGGATCTTTCGATCTGAGCACGCGCAAGGCTTGCAGGCAGACAGGAAGGGGATAGGCTGACCGGCGAATCCCATGCCAAGGAGTGCCTTCATGCCAATGACATTTGCAACCGATCGCGGTGACGCCATTCCTCTGCATGTGGTGAACCAGGACGCTGTGGCGGGATGGATGGCCATGCAGCCCGCGCGCATAGCGACATGGGTGCAAGCCTCGGGATTCGAAGCAGAATTAGGGCGGGTCACGGTCATTCCGGCAGAGGATGGCACAATCGCCGCCGCGCTCATCGGTTACGGCGATACGGCCGCACGCAAACGGGGGCGCTTTCATCTTGCCGGGGCCGCGGCGAAACTGCCCGAGGGCACGTATCAGCTTGTCACCGATCTGGACGCTGGCGCGCTTGAAATCGAGGCCTTGGGGTGGCTTTTGGGCACTTATGCATTCGACCGTTACGCCAAGGCCAGCGGCATCAAGGCGCGGCTGGTGGCACCCGAAGGCGTGGAGGCCGGGCGCGTTGAGACCATAGCCGAGGGTGAGGCGCTGACCCGGGAACTGATCAACACACCCGCCTGCGACATGGGGCCGGTCGCGCTCGAAGCGGCCTGCGTCGATCTGGCGGGAAAGCATGGCGCCAGCATCGACGTGATCCGTGGAGAGGCGCTGATTGAACAGAATTTCCCGATGATTCATGCGGTTGGCCGGGCCAGTGATCAGTCGCCGCGATTGATCGACATGCGCTGGGGCGACCAGGGGCCGACGCTGACCCTCGTGGGCAAGGGCGTTTGTTTCGATACCGGGGGGCTCAACCTCAAGCCCGGCACGTCGATGGGGTTGATGAAGAAGGACATGGGCGGGGCGGCCACGGTGATGGGGCTGGCCCAGATGATCATGGCGCTGGGCCTGCGCGTGCAGTTGCGGGTGCTGATTCCGGCGGTCGAGAACGCGGTGAGCAGCAACAGTTTCCGCCCGGGTGACATCCTGACCAGCCGCAAGGGCCTGACGGTCGAGATCAACAATACCGACGCCGAGGGGCGGCTTGTCCTGGCCGATACGCTGGCCTTTGCCAGCGAGGACTCACCAGACCTGATGCTGTCGATGGCAACGCTGACCGGCGCGGCGCGGGTGGCGGTCGGACCGGACCTTGCGCCCTATTACAGCGATGACGATGCCCTCGCCGTGGCGCTGGACGCGGCGGCGCGCAAGGTCGCCGATCCGGTCTGGCGCATGCCGTTCTGGACGCCCTATGAATCGATGATCGAACCAGGGATCGCGGATCTTGACAATGCGCCTTCGGGTGGCTTTGCAGGGTCGATCACCGCGGCGCTTTTCCTGCGCAGATTTGTCGGTGAAACAACCCGTTACACCCATTTCGACATCTATGGATGGAACCCGACCGCCGCCCCCGGGCGGCCCAAGGGCGGGGTCGGCATGGGCGCGCGCGCGGTGCTTGAAGCACTGCCCGAGGTTCTGGGGCTGTGATGGATCGGCGCCAGGTCGCGGTTCCGGTGGCCGATCTGCTGGAGGCGCCGGGGAGGCGGCGTGCGCGTCAGGTTCTGATGGGCCAGCATGTCGAGGTTCTGGAGGGTCGTGACGGCTGGTGCAATGTGCGGGTGCTGGCGGATGGGTATCTCGGATACCTGCCCGGTGACGCGCTCGGGATGGCTGAGGAGGCGACGCATCGGGTGACGTCGCGGAGCACGCATCTTTATCCCGAGGCAGACTTCAAGTCGCGCGAGATCGCGGCGCTGAGCCATGGCAGCCGGTTGACCGTGCGGCGCGAAGAGGGGCGATTTTTCGAGACGCGGCAAGGGTTTGTGCCAAAGGTGCATGTTGCGCCGCTCGATCCGCCCGAACGTGATCCGGTGGCGGTGGCCGCCCGGTTTCTCGGAACGCCCTATCTGTGGGGCGGCAATTCGGGCTTTGGAATCGACTGTTCCGGGCTGGTTCAGGCGGCGTGTCTGGCTTGTGGTATCGACTGTCCGGGGGATAGTGGAATGCAGGCCGATATGCTGGGCCGTGCGACCCGTCCCGGCGAGGCATTGCGGCGCAATGACCTCTTGTTCTGGAAAGGGCATGTCGCCTGGGCGGTGGACGAGGCGACCCTGCTGCATGCCAATGTCTTTCACATGGCGGTGGCCTTCGAGGGGGTGCAAGAGGCGATCACCCGGATCGAAGCGCAGGGCGACGGACCCGTTACCGTGCGGAAAAGATTGGAGGTTTTCGAATGAGCGGTACGTTTTTCCATCCGGTGAGCGGTTTCGATCTGCCGCGTTTTGCAGGGATACCCACCTTCATGCGGCTGCCGCATGTGCCACCTGAAGACGCGCGGTTCGGGGAGGTCGATATCGGTCTTGTCGGTGTGCCGTGGGACAGTGGCACAACGAACCGGCCGGGGCCGCGCCACGGGCCGCGACAATTGCGCGATGCGTCAACAATGATCCGGGCACAGCATCCGCTGTCCGGTCTTCGGCCCTTCGAGGCGGTCAATTGTGCCGATCTGGGCGATGTGGGGCCGAATCCGGCGGATATTTCCGAGTCGATGGAGAGGATAACCGCGTTTTATGACCAGATCCTTGACGCCGGGATCGTGCCCCTGACTGCAGGGGGCGACCATCTGACCAGCCTGCCGATCCTGCGCGCGGTGGCCAGGAAGGGGCCGATGGGGCTGATCCAGTTCGACAGCCACACCGACCTCTACCATTCCTATTTCGGGGGCACGATGTACACCCATGGCACCCCGTTCCGCCGTGCCGTCGAAGAGGGGTTGCTCGACCCGAAGCGCATGGTTCAGATCGGCATCCGTGGCACGATGTATGACAGCGAGGACATCGATTTCGCCCGTGCCAACGGCATCCGCATCATCACGATCGACGAGTTTTTTGCTCGTGATATCAATGATGTAATGAGTGAGGCGCGCGCGATTGCCGGGAGCGGCCCGACCTATGTGACCTATGATATCGACTTCGTCGATCCGACCTTCGCGCCCGGCACCGGGACGCCAGAAGTGGGTGGGCCGAATTCCTATCAGGCCCTGCAGGTGGTGCGCGGTCTGGAGGGGCTCGATATCGTGGGGGCGGATATGGTCGAGGTCTCGCCGCCATTCGACGCATCGGGCGGAACCGCATTTTTGGGCGTCTCGATCATGTTCGAAATGCTGTGCCAGATGGTGCAGCCCAGACAGAAAGGTTAATCGCGGCATTCGACGGGAAAGAGGGGGGTGACTCCCGGCTGCTGCCCGGCTGCAATGCGTATGACATCCGATAGGGTATGGTGTCAGGCGGGACAGAAGTTAATCCGGCGTTCGGTGCCAAGTGAACCGCGCCGGGTTTGCCGGAGGCTCCAACTCTTGAGTAGGATGGAGCATGATGAGCAAAACAACGAACAAGTAT
>JAABTV010000064.1 GCA_011389685.1 Paracoccaceae bacterium | reverse complement strand
ACGCAGATCTGGAAAAATCAGACATGGCCGCGTAACTAAGACAAATCAGCCTCCGGCAAACCCGGCGCGGTTCAGTTTTACCCTCTCGGAAACCCGGGGCAGTTCACACTGACCATCGTACGTCCGGTCGTGGGCAAGAACCGCATGGAGCCCCATGCCGTCACTGACGCAGTTTGCCAGATGACAAGGAGTGGGGTGATGGAATCGTTGAAAACAGCCTTGCACGACCGGATCGACCCGTAGGTCATCCATTTCGATAGCATGAATTCTGCAGCCATATTGCTGCCCCGAGCTGTTTACCCAATGGTAAACGAGATGCTTGACCGCGAAATGTCCACGAAACGACTCGGACACGGTTTCTAACTGATCAGGACCGGAAACTTGTCCCAAGCGGTCGAGGAGTTCGTCCAGACTCTCCGTTCTCGAGTTCTGCACTTTCCATCCCGGACGCGATCTCCGCCGCGGCAACGAGAGACGTATCCTCCAGTTGCTCGGCCAGTTTGTTCAGCCCATTCGCCTGAGCGAACGCCTTCAGATCTGCGAGAACGTCCAATATCCAATCGTTATTCATCGCCACACTCTCCTTAGGGTAGACAGTATAAGTAAATTACCACCATAGCACGATCCAAGGAAATGAAAACTCGCAATAAATAACTCCCCAAGAACAGCGATCGCCCAAAATGCGCAGCCGTGAATCCAAGTGAAGCTGGTCACAGCGAAGTAATTCGCCCACGCGCATTGGTCATTGCGCGTGGGAGATTCAGGTCATGGTCCCGCGTTCACGCCTTGCCGGCGTCAACCACATCCTCGACCGTTCGCAGCCCCGTGGTCGGTGCCTGCACAAGAACAGCCATGTTGCCCGGCTTATGCTCATTGCGCATCATCTTGACGTGGGCATGCGGAATCTCGTTCCAAGGGAACACTTCGGACATACACGGATCGAGCCGTCTTTCCACCATCAGGCGGTTTGCAGAAGCCGCCTGCTTGAGATGCGCGAAATGCGAGCCCTGAAGACGTTTCTGATGCATCCAGACATAGCGCACATCGAAGGTACAATTGAACCCGCTGGTCCCGGCGCAGATCACGACCATTCCACCCTTCTTGCAAACGAAGGTCGAAACCGGAAATGTCGCCTCGCCCGGGTGCTCGAAGACGATATCGACATTGTTGCCCTTGCCGGTGATATCCCAGATTGCCTTGCCGAACTTTCGAACCTCGTTGAACCACTGCTTGTATTCCTCCGTGTTCACCGTCGGAAGCTGCCCCCAGCAGTTGAAGTCCTTTCGGTTGATCACGCCTTTCGCGCCCAGGTCCATCACGAAATCGCGCTTGTCCTCGTCGGAAATCACGCCGATCGCGTTGCCACCGGCGGCGTTGATCAATTGGATCGCATAGGATCCCAGCCCACCTGACGCACCCCAGACCAGGACATTCTGCCCGGGCTTGAGCTCATGCGGATGATGCCCGAAGAGCATCCGGTAGGCTGTGGCCAGTGTCAGCGTGTAACAGGCGGATTCTTCCCAGGTCAGGTGCTTGGGGCGCGGCAGGAGCTGTTGTGCCTGAACCCGTGTGAATTGCGCGAACGAACCGTCATGGGTCTCATACCCCCAGATCCGCTGGGTCGGCGAAAACATCGGATCACCGCCGTTGCATTCCTCATCGTCCCCATCGTCCTGATTGCAGTGAATGACCACCTCGTCACCGACCTTCCAGGTGTTCACCTTGTCACCGACTTTCCAGACGATACCGGAGGCATCGGACCCAGCAATATGAAAGGGCTGCTTGTGACCGTCGAACGGGCTGATCGGGACGCCGAGGCCAGCCCAGACACCATTGTAATTGACGCCCGCCGCCATCACGAGAACGAGAACCTCATGGCTGTCGATTTCCCAGGTGTCCACGACTTCGACCTGAAAGGACTTGTCCGGCTCACCATGCCGCTCGCGGCGGATAGCCCATGCATACATCTGCTTGGGCACATAGCCCAATGGCGGCATTTCCCCGATTTCATAGAGGTCCTTTTCGGGCGCGTCATAGGACGCGATTCCGATATCCGTATCCAGTGCCATGTCATGCTCCCTTGCAACTGTGCCGCAGCGCAGAATCGCGGCGATTCAGGAGGGAATACCGAGCGTCGCGAAATATTGCAATGCCTGAGCGCCTGCAATTGAAATTTTATAACCTCGCAGTCGCAGAAAACTCACGTCATTCCGGTGTGACAAAGTGATGCTCGATCGATGCGGCGTAATACGCGATCAGCGGTCGGCCATCCTGCGCAATCGAACAGAGCCCGTCTGTCTCGGCGACCAATGCCCGACCTACAAGATTTCGCAACCCGACCTCGACCGCATAGTCCAGATCGTCGCGGGGCAAGTGGATATGTGCCCTGGAGAGTTGAAGCAGAAAACCTTGAACAATATTCTTCAGTTCCGCACGGTCCAACGGTCCGGATGCCGCAAGAAGAGCACGTGCCACCAAGGGCACAGGCAGCACCGGGATCTCAACGGCGATTCGGTGCATCAACTGATCGGCAAGTTTCGGCAATGTGTCCTCGGGCTCTTCAGCCAGAAACCGGTGCAGATGCACGGGGGCACCAAAACTCACCGCAGCATAGCCGAACCGATGATACCGGCCCCGCAGCCGCAACCACATCTGCTTGACAAGAAACCACGCGACGACCGAAATTTTTGCCCGAAATCGTCGCTCTCCCCTCTGACCAGCCGCCACGAGAATGCGATCCTCGAATACACGCTCATAGTTGATTGCGACCGGCACGAAGACAACATCGCGCAATGACAGGTCATGCCCTTCGACGATGTATTTCAGGATCCCCAGCCTGGGCTCGGCGAGTGCCCCGTCAAGCGACAGCCCACCTTCGGGGAACACCGCCTGCATCACCCCGCCCTCCGTGGCCAGACGAATATACCGTGCCAGAACCTTGCGATAGAGCGCATTGCGCGACTTGCGCCGGATGAAATAGGCACCCATCGCCTTGATCAGACGGCTCAGCGGCCAGACCTGCGCCCATTCGCCAACCGCATAGGACAGCGCGCTGCGCTCGGCGGCCAGATAGGTTACGAGGACATAATCCATGTTCGACCGATGGTTCATCACGAAAACCACCGTGGCGTCCGGATCTATGGCCTTGAGGTGATCCTCGGCATGGTGTCCGAGGCGCACGCGATAAAGCGCGGTGCTGATCAGTTTCGCCAGCTTGATGGCCAGGCCGAAATAAAGCGATGCGCTGAAGGACGGAACGATTTCACGGGCATAGCGTCTTGCCGTCTGAAAGGCGACATTCTCGGGCACTCCCTCCTGGCGGGCATGTTCGATGATGGCTTTCGAGACCTCGGGATCGTAGATGAGACGCTGGATCATGTCATAGCGACGGGCGAGCTTGAAAGGCTGGATCGGGCGCTCCAGACGCGCGTTAAGCCGTGCAACCACCTTTTCCATGCGCCGACGAAAGAACCAGCGCACCGAGGGAAACAGGAAATGCGACGCAAAGGTGACCGCTGCAAAGGCGAGGATCACGATCAAGAGCCAGAGCGGCATGGTGACGGTGCTTGTCATCGGCACACCGTGGCAGGGTTTTCACCGGCGGTAAATCACCCCATGCCGCGATGCAGCGAATTGACAGCGCCACAAAGTTCCAAGTATCAACACCGTGACGCAAGAAAATTGCCAACACGATTCACGAGGATGACCATGTCGCAGACACAGAGAGACCGCCAGAGCATCGACTCCGATCGCCAAGCCGATCGTCCGTGGATCATCCGCACCTATTCCGGCCACTCGACCGCCGAGGCATCGAACGCGCTCTACCGTGGCAATCTTGCCAAGGGGCAGACCGGCCTCTCGGTGGCCTTCGACCTGCCAACCCAGACCGGATATGACAGCGACCACACTCTGGCCCGCGGCGAGGTCGGCAAGGTCGGCGTTCCAATCTGCCACCTTGGCGACATGCACACGCTGTTCGATCAGATCCCGCTCGAACAGATGAACACCTCGATGACGATCAACGCGACCGCGCCATGGCTGTTGGCGCTTTACATCGCGGTGGCCGAGGAACAGGGCGCGGACATCACCAGACTTCAGGGCACAGTACAAAACGATATCATTAAGGAATACCTAAGCCGCGGCACGTATGTCTGCCCGCCGAAACCGTCGCTGAAACTCATCGGGGACGTGGCCGAGTATTGCTATGCCAACGTGCCCAAATGGAACCCGATGAACGTGTGTTCCTATCACCTGCAAGAGGCCGGCGCCACGCCCGAGCAGGAACTGGCCTTTGCTCTGGCGACCGCGATTGCCGTGCTTGACGAGTTGAAGCCGCGCGTTCCGGCCGAGGATTTCCCGGCGCTGTGCGGGCGGATTTCCTTTTTCGTCAATGCCGGCATCCGGTTCGTCACCGAAATGTGCAAGATGCGCGCTTTCGTCGACCTCTGGGACGAGATCCTGCGCGACCGCTATGGCGTCGAGGATCCGAAATTCCGCCGCTTCCGCTATGGTGTCCAGGTCAACAGCCTTGGCCTGACCGAGCAGCAGCCGGAAAACAACGTCTATCGCATTCTTATCGAAATGCTGGCCGTAACGCTGTCGAAAAAGGCCCGGGCCCGCGCGGTGCAGCTTCCGGCCTGGAACGAGGCGCTTGGCCTGCCGCGCCCGTGGGATCAGCAATGGTCGATGCGGATGCAGCAGATCCTAGCCTATGAGACAGATCTATTGGAATATGACGACCTCTTCGACAACAACCCGGCCGTCGATGCCAGGGTCGCCGCGTTGAAAGAGGGTGCACGCCATGAGCTTGAAACCCTTGACGGGATGGGCGGGGCGGTGGCCGCGATCGAATACATGAAAGCCCGTCTGGTCGATTCCAATGCCGAACGCCTGAACCGGATCGAAGCCGGCGAAACCGTGGTCGTCGGGGTCAACAAATGGATCGAGGGCGAGCCCAGCCCCCTGACCAGCGGCGGGGGTGGCATCCTGACCGTCGATCCGGCGGTCGAAGCGGGGCAGATCGCGCGGCTCGATGACTGGCGCGCCAGCCGCGATTCCGCCGCCGTGGATCGGGCGCTGGCCGATCTGCGCGCCGCGGCGAAAAGCGGGGCCAACGTCATGGGCCCCTCGATCACCGCGGCTAAGGCCGGTGTCACGACTGGCGAATGGGCCGAGGTGATGCGCGAGGTCTTCGGGGAATATCGTGGACCCACAGGTGTTTCGCGAGCGGTTTCGAACAAGACCGAGGGGCTTGACGACATCCGCGCGGCGGTGGACGCGGTGAGCGACCGCCTCGGGCGGCGACTCAAGTTCCTCGTCGGCAAGCCCGGGCTCGATGGTCATTCCAACGGCGCCGAACAGATCGCCTTTCGCGCCCGCGATTGCGGGATGGATATCGAATATGAAGGTATCCGGCTGACCCCCGAGGAGATCGTCAAGGCGGCACAGGAAAACGCCGCGCATGTGATCGGTCTCTCGATCCTGTCGGGCAGTCACATGCCCTTGGTCGAGGACACGTTGAACCGCTTGCGCGCGGCCGGGCTTGGTCATGTGCCGGTGATCGTGGGGGGCATCATTCCCGAAGACGACGCGAAGACCCTGCGCGAATTGGGAGTGGCGCAGGTCTATACGCCCAAGGATTTCGAGCTCAATACCATCATGATGGATATTGTGGCCTTGGCCGATCCCAAGGAAATCGCAGCCCAATAGGCCTTGTTTCAAAGGGCAGGTAATGGGTGCCTGCCCTTTGAAGATATACAGATGACAGCGTCGCGGCTTACTGTTCCTGCTGGGCCTGAAGCCGCGCCATGATCCGCGAGTTCAGTTCCTCATCCTCCCGGGCGGCTTCCGCGATCGCGAGATAGTCGCCGATCGTCAGGTCGTCGACCGACTCGACCGCGGCGGCCGCGGCTGTATTGGCCTGCTCGATGATCTCGTTGCGGGCGTTTTCATCCTCGGTCGCCTGAATCTGCGGGATATACTGGTTCTGCACCTCTTGCACGGCAAGTGCGGCATCCACGAACGCGTTGACCTGGGTCTCGGTGACGTCTTCGGCGGCGATGCTCGGCACCTCGGTTTGCTGCGCCATGGCCGGCGCGGAAAGGCCGAGTGCGATAACGGCAAGGACGGTCAGGAATCTGGGTTTGAGTGTCAAAAGGGATCTCCATTGTTGCGCATGTCTCCCCTGCCTTGGGGACGAGAAAGAGGTGGAACACCGAGTCACGAAGTTCAAACAGGCAAGCGGAAAAATGCCCATGCGTCTCTGCCTTTGACCATTGCCCCCGCTCTGCGAGGTGGGCAATGTGATATGAAAACAAGCGGAGAAACACGATGGAGACCATCATCAGCCCCCTGCGCCACGCCGACGAGGCCGAGTGGCGCCGCCTCTGGACCGGGTATCTGGAATTCTACGAAACCGCCGTATCGGAAGAGGTCTACCAGACGACATTCGCCCGCCTGTGTGACCACGATCACCGACGCCAGAACGGGCTGATCGCCCGACAGGAGGGGCGTGCGGTGGGGCTCGTCCATTACATCTTTCACCCGCATAACTGGCGGATCGAGGATGTGTGTTACCTGCAAGACCTTTACGCCGACCCGGATGTGCGCGGCACGGGCGTGGGGCGCAAGCTGATCGAGGCGGTCTATGCCGCGGCGGATGCGAACGGCACGCCTTCGGTCTATTGGATGACGCAGGATTTCAACGAAACGGCGCGGCGGCTTTACGATCGGATCGCGACCCTGACACCCTTCATCAAGTATCAGCGATAGAGGGCCTGCATGACCATCCATATCAGTGCGAAACCGGGCGAGATTGCCGAGACCGTTCTCATGCCGGGCGATCCGTTGCGCGCCAGATGGGCCGCCGAGACGTTTCTGGAAAATCCCAGACCTGTCAATGAAACCAGGGGGATGCTGGGTTTCACCGGCACGTGGCGGGGCCAGCGCGTGACCATTCAGGGGTCGGGAATGGGCATGCCGAGCCTGTCGATCTATGCCAATGAGTTGATCCGGAACTATGGTGCGAAAACGTTGATCCGGATCGGCTCTTGCGGAGCGATGCAGGACAGTGTGAGCCTGCGCGACGTGGTGATCGCGATGACGGCGAGCAGCCTTTCGACCCCGTCGCGCGGCTTCTTCAGGGAGTTGCAATTCGCACCCTGCGCCGACTTTGGCCTGCTGGAACGCGCGGTTGCGGCGGCGCGCTCAAGAGGAGTCACGCCGCATGTCGGCGGCATCTATTCGGCGGATGTGTTCTATGACGAACGCCCTGATCTCAATGAACAAATGACACGTCACGGCATCCTTGCGGTCGAGATGGAGGCGGCAGAGCTTTATACTGTGGCGGCGCGGTTCGGGGTGCGGGCGCTGGCGGTTCTGACGGTCTCGGATCACCTGTTGCGCGACGGTGCGCTCTCCAGCGACGAACGCGAGCGCAGCTTTGGCGAGATGGTGGAGATCGCATTGGAGGCGGCGTTTGACTGACCTCACCGTTCACAATGGTTAACGGCGCATATCCCGCCGATTTCAGGGGGGTGATTTGCGTATGACTCCCGGCTGCCAGCCGGCTGCCGGGCGAAATCGCGATTTCTCATGATAAATCTGGTTAACCGGGCGTGCGCCGGTCAGCGCCCGTGGCTGCGGTCATAGCCATTGACCGGCGGCGGGGTCCACCCGCCCAGTGCGCCCGTCCGCGGGGCGAATATCTCGACCAGAAGCGGGTGACAGGCGGCGGTGTCCGAGGAATGTTCGGACGAGCAATCGCCCCCCGGACAGGCCGACAACGCGCCCAGGAGGTCGATCTCGGCGAAGAATTCGAGGTGGTCTCCGGGCCGCACCGGTGACGCCTTCATGAAATATTGCCCGGTGTCGCGGGTGAAGCCGGTGCACATGAAGACGTTGAGCACGTCATGCACATGGGGTTCGGCCTCGGCCAGCGTCATGCCGGTCGCGTCGGCCAGCGCGCGGGTGAGGTTGGAATGACAGCAATGGTGATAGTGCGTGCCCGAAAGCAGGTTGCCGGTATAGGGATCGCAACGCGTGCCGATCACGTCATGGACCGAGCCGCCATACTGGTCGATCCCATACCAGTCGAGCGTATCCTCGATGATGGTGGCCATCGGGCGCAGATGCGGGAAACCCGACCACATCCGCTCGCCCGTGGTCAGGTGGGTGCCGTGCAGCGCGCGGGTCTTGCCCGAGTAGAAGCGTTCGGAAAGGTCATGCGCGTTCCACAGGTTGAGGTCGCCCACCTGCGGCCCCTCGACCGAGGAGATGCGAAAGACATGCCCCGCGGGCACGCGGAAGGCCCGCGCATCGCGCGGCGGGACCAGCACCTCGCCGGTCTTGTCGGCGCTGTCGCGCGCGGCCCGGTAGAGCGCGAGGTCGGGCGCTTGCAGGCCATCGTCGGGATAGCAGATCACGGGCGCGATGGCGCGGCGGGCATCGGCGTCGGGGGGCGGTTGCATGGCAGGCTCCGTTCCGTTTGCCACAGCATCGAACGGAGCCTGCCGGAAGGCAAGAGGGCGATTGTCAGATCACCATCACATCGAGCGGCGGGAACCCGTTGAACCCGACCGAGGCATAGGAGGAGGTATAGGCGCCGCTGTTGCGGATGATCACCCGGTCGCCAGCGGCAAGGCCCAGCGGCAGGTCGATCATGCGCTTTTCATAGAGCACATCGGCACTGTCACAGGAGGGGCCGGCCAGGATGCAGGGGCCCGTGCGCTGGTGGTCGCGGGCGGTCAGGATCGGGTAGCGGATCGCCTCGCCCTCGGTTTCCGCGAGGCCGGAAAACCGGCCAATGTCGAGATAGACCCAGCGATGCAGGTCGGCCTGCGATTTTTTCGAGACCAGCAGAACCTCGGCCGCAATTGCACCCGCCTCGGCCACGAGACCGCGGCCCGGCTCGGCCATCACATGCGGGACCGCGCCAAAGTAAAGCGCGACAAGTTCCATGACGCGCGCGCCATAGGCTTCGGGGCGCGTGATCGCCTCGCCGTAGAAGGCCGGGAAACCGCCCCCGATATTGAGTAACGTGAGGTCGTGACCGGCGGCGCGCGCCGCGTGCCAGACGGTGGCCACCTGCGCGAGGATGGGCGACCACATCTCGGCGCGCCGGGTTTGCGAGCCGACATGGAAGCTCAGCCCGACCGGAACCAGCCCCAGCGCGGAGGCATGGGCCAACAGGTCCGGGGCCTCGGTCGCGGCGCAACCGAATTTCCGGGTGAGCGGCCAGTCGGCCTCGGACGCCTCGACCATGAGACGGATATAGACGCGCGCGCCGGGGGCGTGCGCGGCGATCTTGTCAAGCTCTTCGGCGGCATCGGCGGCAAAGAGGGTGACACCGGCATGGTGGGCAAAGGCGATGTCGGCGGGTTTTTTCACGGTGTTGCCGAACGAGATCTTCGCAGGCTCCGCCCCCTGGGACAGGCACAGTTCGATCTCGGCGCGCGAGGCGGCGTCAAAGCCCGAACCGAGCCGCACCAGTGTTTCGATGAATTCCGGCGCCGGGTTGGCCTTGACCGCATAGTGGATCTGGGCGCGGCCAAGGCCGGTTTTCAACGCATGGTATTGCATTTCGAACGCCCGCGTGTCGAGCACGAGGGTGGGCCGATCGAAGCGGTGGGCGCGAATGAAGGCTTCGGCGGGCGATGCGGCAGTTGCGCGCGCGCCGATGGCGCGTTCGGTGACATGAGCGGACATGGTCATCTCCAAGAGACCCCGGCGTCTTTCGGCCGGACGGGTTGCAATCAGAGACGTTACCGTCGCTGCATGTGTGCCTGTGGCAACAGAGGCGCGTGCGTTGGCGTCTTGCCGGTGCATCTGGGCCAAAGCCCGAGTCGGATCAAGATGGAAAATGCGCGGGTCGTCGGATTTTCAGGTCTGTGGCGGTCCGTCGGGGCGCAGGCAGACCTTTGGCGGGTTGCCGTCGGACGTGGTTGTGCGCGCACCGCAAGCCATGCAGCGGAATTCGCGTGTGCCGTCCTCGGCCACGCCCTGTGCGCGCCAGCGGCAAAGGCGCATGCTGCGGTTGGAAAAGATCAGGATCAGAATGAAGGCCAGGATCAGGCCAACGACGATGATCATGTCAGGGCTCGCGGGTTTCGGTGCCGGTGGCGGATCTTCTGCGAAAATTCGGGGCTGCCCAGGCGGGGCAGATCACCCGCCCGGGACCGGCCCTCGCGACGGATCACACCACGCGATTGACCATCATGCGCTTGATCTCGGCAATCGACTTGGCCGGGTTCAGGCCCTTGGGGCAGGTCTTGGTGCAGTTCATGATGGTGTGGCAGCGGTAGAGCTTGAACGGGTCTTCGAGATCGTCGAGCCGCTCACCCGTGGCCTCGTCGCGGGAATCGATGATCCAGCGATAGGCATGCAGGAGCGCGGCCGGGCCGAGATACTTGTCGCCGTTCCACCAGTAGGACGGGCAGGACGTGGAACAACAGGCGCACATCACGCATTCATAGAGCCCGTCGAGTTTCTCGCGATCCTCGATCGACTGTTTCCATTCCTTGGCGGGGCGGTTGGTCTTGGTTTCGAGCCAGGGCATGATGCTGGCATGCTGGGCATAGAAATGGGTGAGGTCGGGGATCAGGTCCTTGACCACCGGCATGTGCGGCAGCGGGTAGATCTTCACGTCGCCCTTGACCTCGTCCATGCCGTAGATGCAGGCGAGCGTGTTGATCCCGTCGATGTTCATCGCGCAGGAGCCGCAGATGCCTTCGCGGCAGGAGCGGCGGAAGGTCAGGGTCGGGTCGATCTCGTTCTTGATCTTGATCAGCGCGTCCAGAACCATCGGCCCGCACTCGTCGAGATCGACGAAATAGGTGTCGAGCCGCGGATTCTTGCCGTCATCCGGGTTCCAGCGATAGATCTGGAACTTGCGCACATTCGCGCCCTCGGGTCTGGGCCAGGTCTTGCCCGTGGTGATCTTGGAATTCTTGGGGAGGGTGAATTGAACCATGGGTCTTTCCTCACGTTTTCAACAGCGCGGCGCCGTTCAAGGCCATGCAGGTCGCGGCGGCGGGGCGCTGTGCGATCTGAAGCACCATCTGGGTGACTTCGCCGGTCGCGCCGGTTGTGTAGCTTGCCGCGATCTGCAGGATTTCCTGCGCGGTGGCTTCTTCGATGATGCAATCGGTGACGGGGGCGGCGTTCACGCCGGGAAATCGCTCGGCCACAACCCCGTTGACGGCGCGCTTGGCCTGGCCGCGCGTGACATCGTCAGCGGCCTGCTGGGCCATTTCGCACCCCGAGATGGCCACGAGGGCAGAGAGGGCGAGCGCCACCCGCATCAGAACGTCCGTTCCTTGGGTTCAATCTTCTTGATCGCGATGCCGCCCTCTTTTTCGGTGGTGAGCGGGTCCTTGATCACGTCGCGATAGGAGAGCGTGACCTTGGACCCGTCGACATGGGCGATGGTGTGGACGCGCCATTTCTTGTCGTCGCGCTTGGGGTGATCCTCATGGGCATGGGCGCCGCGGCTTTCGTGGCGGGCCTCGGCACCGACAATGGTGGCCATGGCGTTGGGCATGAGGTTGGTCAGTTCCAGCGTCTCCATCAGGTCGGAGTTCCACACTAGGCTGCGGTCGGTGACCGAAAGGTCATCCACCTTGCCGGCGATGGCGGTCATCTTCTCGACCCCCTCGGCCAGCGTCTTGGAGGCGCGGAACACGGCGGCGTCGGATTGCATGGTCTTTTGCATTTCGAGCCGCAATTCGGCGGTGGGCACCGTGCCCTTGGCGTGGCGCAGCCCGTCGAAGCGGTCGAACGCCTTGTCGACCGATGCGGTGTTGAGCGGCGCATTCGTCGCCTCGGGATCGACCACCTTGCCGGCGCGGATCGCGGCGGCACGGCCAAAGACCACGAGGTCGATGAGCGAGTTCGACCCCAGCCGGTTGGCGCCGTGCACCGAGGCGCAGGCGGCCTCGCCCACGGCCATCAGGCCGGGCACGATGGCGTTGGGGTCGCTCTTGGTCGGGCTGAGCACCTCGCCCCAGTAATTGGTCGGGATGCCGCCCATGTTGTAATGCACCGTGGGCAGGACCGGGATCGGCTCCTTGGTGACATCGACGCCGGCAAAGATGCGCGCGCTTTCCGAGATGCCGGGCAGGCGCAGTTGCAGGGCCTCGGAGGGCAGGTGGCTGAGGTTGAGGTGGATGTGATCGCCCTCGGGACCGACGCCGCGACCCTCGCGGATTTCCATCGTCATCGAGCGGCTGACATAGTCGCGCGGGGCGAGATCCTTGTATTGGGGCGCGTAACGCTCCATGAAGCGTTCGCCCTCGGAATTGGTGAGATATCCGCCCTCGCCGCGCGCACCCTCGGTGATGAGGCAGCCGGCGCCGTAGATGCCGGTGGGGTGGAACTGCACGAATTCCATGTCCTGAAGCGGCAGGCCGGCGCGCGCCACCATGCCGTTGCCGTCGCCGGTGCAGGTATGGGCCGAGGTCGCGCTGAAATAGGCGCGGCCATAGCCGCCGGTGGCCAGCACGACCATCTTGGCGTTGAACACATGCATGGTGCCGTCATCGAGTTTCCAGCACACGACCCCGGTGCAGGCGCCATCGTCGCTCATGACGAGGTCGATGGCGAAATACTCGACATAGAACTCGGCGTTGTTCTTGAGCGACTGGCCATAGAGCGTGTGCAGGATCGCGTGGCCGGTGCGGTCGGCGGCGGCGCAGGTGCGTTGCACGGCGGGGCCTTCGCCGAATTCGGTGGTGTGGCCGCCAAACGGGCGTTGATAGATCGTGCCCTCTTCGGTGCGCGAGAAGGGCACGCCGTAATGTTCGAGCTCGTAAACCGCCTTGGGCGCCTCGCGGGCGAGGTATTCCATCGCGTCGGTGTCGCCCAGCCAGTCAGAGCCTTTCACCGTGTCATACATGTGCCATTGCCAATGGTCGGGGCCCATGTTCGACAGCGACGCCGCGATGCCGCCCTGTGCGGCGACAGTGTGCGAGCGGGTCGGGAAGACCTTGGTCACGCAGGCGGTGCGCAGCCCCTGTTCGGCCATGCCCAGCGTGGCGCGCAGGCCCGCACCGCCGGCGCCGACGACGACCACGTCATAATCATGTGTTTCGTATTCGTAAGCAGCCATGGTCAATCCTTCAGAGTGCAATCTTGGCGAGCGCGTAAAGCCCGGTGGCGGCGATGGTCCAGCTGAGGCCCACCACCAGCATGATCAGCGCCTTGCGCAGGGTGCCCTGCCAGTAATCCTCGATCATCATCCTGGCGCCGTTCTTGAAATGCATCATCCCCACCAGCAGGGTGAGCGCGGTCAGGATCGCCGGGAAGGGGCGCGCGAATGTGGCCAGCACCTCTTCGCGGGTGCCGCCCAGCGCGCCGCCGAAGACGATCAGGAAGGTGGGCACGAGAAAGGCCAGCGCCACGGAACTGACAGTCATGTGCCAGTGATGTTCGGTGCCGGTATGCGCGGCGCCCTTGCCTTCGGCGCGTTTGCGGTCGGTCAGGTAACGCATGATCTGGCCCTCACACGATAAGGATGGTGATGACGGTCAGCACGACCGACCCGACGAGACAGGCAATGCCCAGCTTCTCGGCGGTTTCGATATCAAGGCCATGGCCCGCGTCGAAATAGAGATGCCGCAGCCCGGCGAGGTAGTGATACCAGATGCCCAGCAGCGAGAGCGTCATCACCAGATCGCCGAACCACGAGGTCATCACCGCGTTGGCGGTGGCGAAATACGCGTCCGACACCGCTGCGGCGAGCAGCCACCAGACCACGAGGAACGCGGCGACGATGAGTGCATTGCCGGTGATCCGCGTCAGGATCGAGGTGATCGAGGTCAGTTGCGGGCGGTAAATCTGGATATGCGGGCTGAGCGGGCGTTCGACTTGCTTTGTCTCGGCCATGGGCGATCCCCCTGTTGTTCGGTTTGCACACGTCGGTATACGTGCGATGCCTGCGACATGATTAAAACGGATTGCGGGGCGGAGTCACGGGTGTTTGACAGGTAACGCGACGGATTGATGCGGATTTTTCGGATAATTCCACCTGATGTGATCACGGATTTAACTGTGTGATCACAATTTCGGCCAAGCAACGCAACGCGCGGGGGACTCACCCCCACTCCGGCACGATCGGACGGGCGGGAGATGCGGCGCACCTTTCTTGTGATCACAAAACCGAAGCGCCGAGCCCGAGCAACAGAACGACCGCGAAAATCGCACCCACCTTCCACGGGGTCGCGATGCCCGTCGCGCGCTCGACCCGGAACGGCACGATCGCGGCGGGCACCGCCACGCAAAGCCCCGCCAGCGTGGCCACGAACACGGCCCAGAAAGCCCCCGCCCGGATCGGCCCAAGCGCCAGCGCCGCAACCAGCAGCGCCACGGCGATCAGCGCCCCGCCCAGCACCCGGTAAAGCGCGGTCAGAACATGAAGGGTGTTCTGCCCGGTCGCACCGGCACCGTCCTTGCCGATGATCTCGGCATGGTAGGTCGCCGGCACCGGCCCGAAGCCGTATTTCACCCCCATCGCCGCCGCGCCCAGCGCGGCGACTCCCATCAATATGCTTGAAAAAACCATGCGTGCCTCACTTTGCCATCCGATCCACAATAGCACGCTTGGCCTTTACGCGGTGAATCATATCGGCATCAACGCCCAGTAATCGAGATCGAGCAACACGCCGGGCCGGTATTTACCATCCGCGTCCTTCAACTCGCCCACCGAGCCGTCCGAGGTGGCCACCAGCCGCAGGCGGAGCGCGCCGACGCCCGGCGCGGGCGTCTCGGCCTTGTCGAGCACTTCGGACCATGCCTTGACGGTCAGCCCGGCAAAGCACGGGTTGGCATGCGCCCCGCCGTTCAGCCCCGCGATCATCTGCGCATTGGCCAGCCCGTTGAACGACAGCGCGCGGGCCATCGAGATCACGTGGCCGCCATAGATCAGCCGCTGGCCATCGGGGCGGAAAGTGGCGTCGAAATGCACCTTGGCGGTGTTCTGCCACAGGCGGGTGGCGATCATGTGCTCGGCCTCTTCGATGGTGACGCCATCGACATGGTCGATCACCTCGCCCACCGCATAATCGCCCCAGCGATGCGGCTCGCCCGCCAGCGCGAAATCGTAGCCGGTGAAATCGAGCCCCTCGGGGATCGCCAGGTCGGCGGCGTCCAGCGCCGGTTTCAGATCGGGCACCACGGTTTCGGGCGCGGGCGCGTCGAGGTTCGATTTGCGCACCATGACCCAACGCACATAGCGCAGCACCGGCTCGTCCATCTGGTTGAGCCCGGTGGTGCGCACCCAGACGACGCCGGTCCTGCCGTTGGAATTCTGCTTGAGGCCGATCACCTCGGAGACCGAACGCAGCGTGTCGCCGGGATAGACCGGCCTGAGCCAGCGCCCTTCGCCGTAGCCCAGATTGGCCACCGCATTGAGCGAGATATCCGGCACGGTCTTGCCAAAGACGACGTGGAACGCGGCGAGGTCATCCAGCGGGCTGCCCTCCAACCCGCATTCAGCCGCGAACATGTCCGACGAGTAAAGCGCGTGGCGCGCCGGGTAAAGCGCATGGTAAATCGCGCGCTCGCCCTCGCCCACGGTGCGCGGGACGGCGTGTTCGATCACCTCGCCCAGTCTGTAATCCTCGAAGAACCGGCCCGGATTGGTCTTGGCCATATGCGCATGCTCCTGAAGTTGTGGATTATCCGAACGGGTAATAGCCCAGCCATGAGTGGATGAGCGAGATCACCCCGAACACGATCACGCTGCCGACGAGGGCGCCGATTTCCTTGCCCATCGGGGCGGGGGCGGGTTTGTGCCATTCGGTCTGGCGGTTGATCAGCGCGACCTCGGCCTCGACCCAGACCAGAAGCCCGCCGAAGAGCACCAAGGACGGCGCGTCGCCGTTGACCAGAAGATGCGCCACCGCCCAGAGCCGCAAGCCCATCAGTTGCGGGTGGCGGATGAACCCCGCGGCCCGGGTCTTCATGCCGGACACGGCGAAGAGATAGACCGAGACCAGCATCAAGAGGTTGTTGATGCCCGTCATCATCGGCGAGCGGCCCCAGAAGATCGTGCCGGGATCGGCCATGCGATAGCCCAGCACCATCAGCACCACCGAGGTGAGGATCAAGAGCGCGATCGGCCCCTTGGCCCTGTCGCCCATCGAGGCGCGCATGTCGGGCGCGATCCGCTTGAAGAGATGGACGAGCGACCACAGAAAGACGCCGAGGATGAGAAGGGTCATGGTTGAATGCTCCGGTTTTCAGGTCCTGCACCGCGCCCCGGACTTGATCCGGGGCCTCTGTTCCGACCGATTGGGAGGCCCCGGATCAAGTCCGGGGCGGGGCGGCGCTGGTCGGAAGCGGCGTTCATAGGCCCCACCCTACAATGACGCGATCGAACTGGCCATCGAAAGCACCTTCTTCGCGGTCTCGACATGCAGGTTCTCGACGATCTTGCCATCGACCACGGCCACCCCCTGCCCGGTGCGTTCGACCTCCTCGAAGGCTTGGATCTGGCGGCGGGCGAAGTCGATCTCGGCCTCGGACGGGGAGAACACCGCGTTGGTCACCTCGACCTGCGCGGGGTGGATGAGGGTTTTGCCGTCAAAGCCCAGGTCGCGGCCCTGTTCGCATTCGGCGCGCAGCCCCTCGTCGTCCTTGAACTGGTTATAGACGCCATCGACCGCCACCACCCCATGCGCCCGCGCCGCCAGCAGCATCATCTGAAGCGCGCCCATCATCGGCAGGCGGTCGGCCCGGGCGCGGCAGTTGAGTTCGCGGGCGAGGTCATTGGTGCCCGCGACAAAGCCATGCACCTGCGGATGGGCGGCCACCTCCATCGCGTTCCAGACGCCGTGGCAGGTCTCCATCATCGCCCAGATCGGCATCTTGCCCACCAGGTCGGCCAGCGCCTGCACGTCGAGCGCATTGTTCACCTTGGGCAGCAGGATCGCGTCGGCCTCCATCTCCTTGACCGCCAGCGCATCCTCGCGCCCCCATCGGGTGTCGAGCGCATTGATCCGCACGATCCGGGCCCGGTTGCCGTAACCACCTTCTTTCAGGGCGGCGGCCAGCGTCGCGCGCGCATCGACCTTGGCCTCGGGCGTCACCGCATCCTCGAGGTCGAAGATGATCGCATCGACAGGCAGCCCCCGCGCCTTGTCGAGCGCACGCTCTTTCGAGCCGGGGATGTAGAGGACGGAACGGTAGGGGCGCACGGTCATGGGATTCTCCGGTAATATTGTTGCGCGGATAGAGCATTTTTCGCCCGAATTGTTCAAGGGATTTCTCGCCGCGACGCAGAATCTCCGCGGCATTCGAGGCATCGCCCGGCGCGTTAACCACCTTTTCAGACCCGCTTGTCACGCTTCTGCCTGCGGGGATGGCGTTACGGGCCACACCGAAAAGGCCCATGCGAAAGGATGAAACGATGCGACATATGCGAAGGACAGCGGCGCTTGGTGCGGTAGCGCTGCTGGCTCTTGGGCAGGCCAGCATGGCGCAGGGCAGCAACTGCGCTCCGCGCGAGCGGGTCGTGCAGCGGCTGGCCGACAGCTATGGCGAGACCCGGCAAGCGATCGGGCTGGGGGCCAACAACGCGGTGATCGAGGTGTTCGCCAGCGACGAGACCGGCACCTGGACGATCACCGTGACCATGGCCAGCGGCATGACCTGCCTCGTGGCCAGCGGGCAAGCCTATGAACGGCTGGCCGAGGCGCTGCCCGCGAAGGGCGAGGATACCTGAGGCGTTTCAGGCTTCAACGGACTCGAAACGGGTGACCTCTCCCTTCGGGTCGAAGGCGCGTTTCGATCACCGGGTTTTCGGGTCGATCTGAAACAGTCCGGTTTTCGCCGCCTGACAGAAGATTTCCCTTCGCCAAACGCCATTTCGACGAAGGTTAGCCATGCGGGACGGAGCAGTCCTCGGGCTAGGGAGCGCGGTCGCCGACCCGCGGGGTGGCGTCATGACGCTTCAGCAGCGCAGTTTATCCCGCAAGACCCTCCCAACCTCGGTGTTCCGCCTGCCCTCACCAATCGCCGCCCCGGGGGGCGGGTCGGCGATCGCGCGACGGCTTCGCCGCTATTCGCGCGGGCTGCCAAGGTCCGCAAAGGCCTGTGTTGCAGCGACCCTTTGAACCCGCATTCCCCAAGTAGTCCGCAGATTTCGCTGTCTTGACCTTGGTATTTCCTATATAAATCATGGTGTTGATAGCT
>JAABTV010000063.1 GCA_011389685.1 Paracoccaceae bacterium | reverse complement strand
TGTGGCGAGCTGTTCCTCTCCGCCATCTGCATCGCCGCTACCGTCATGTTCTGGTTGTGAGTCCTGACCCTAACATTTGAAGTGGTCAACTTCAGAGGTGTGCCCGAAATCGCGTTCCAGGGTGGCCAAGGTGAAGGACATCTACGTTTGATCGAGGGCACTGTGTCCGTCTATTCGGCAGATCAGGTGGTCGAGGCGGGGGATGGGTTTGTGTTGCCCAGCGTCTACGAAGGCACCGACGGTCCAGATAATCTTGTTGGCTCGGCAGGCGATGACACTTTGCATGGCGACATGGGCGCCGACACCATGCGCGGCGATGACGGTAACGATCGTATGTTCGGCGGCGGCGACGAAGACCTGATGGCTGGGAATGACGGTCAGGACATCATGCGTGGTGAAGATGGCAACGACACGATGCGTGGCGACAACGGCAATGACCGCATGTTCGGCGGCACCGATAGTGATTTAATGGCCGGTAATGATGGCGATGACTTGATGCGCGGCGGTCTGGACGACGACCGGATGTTCGGTGGTTTCGGTCATGACGACATGGATGGCGAAGAAGGCGATGACTACCTCGACGGGGGCAGCGGCAACGACACGATCCGCGGCGGCGTCGGCGAGGACGATTTGCGCGGCGCCAGCGGCGATGACGCGATGACCGGCAATGATGGCAACGACATCATGCGCGGCGGAAGTGGTAATGACGGGATGTTTGGCGGTATCGGGAACGACACGCTGGCTGGCAATTCCGGCGATGACTTGCTGGATGGCGGAACCGAGGATGACGTTCTGATCGGCGGCGCCGGAAGCGATACGCTGAGCGGCGGCGGCGGCGCGGATGTGTTCGTCTTTTCGAACGTGATTCACAGCCCGCAGGGGGCGGATCGCGACACGATTACCGATTATGAGGCCGGGGTGGACATGATCGACCTCAGCGGCTTCGGCAGGTTGATGTTCGTTACCAGCTACACGGACGGTCTGGGCGAGGTACGCTACAATGAAGCTATCGGGCGGCTCTACGTTAACCTCGACGGCGGCAGTTCGGATTTTTCAGTCGACCTGACGGGGGTTCCGGTGCTGACCGAGGATGACTTTCTCCTCTGATAAAGGTGGCCGCGGTTCGCGGGTTAGGGGCGCCGATGATCAGTGCGAAGGACTTGGTGTTGTGAAGAGAGAACCGGCGCCACCGGAGGCCGCATGGATGGCTCGACGGACTGCCTGTAGGGCAGAGAACGTTCGATCCTGGTCCAACTCCTTCCGCCACATCTTTCAAGCAAAGCACTGTTAATAAAAGAATATACTGTGCGAAGAACAGGCCATTCCCAGACTTGCTCCCACGTTGTGCGCCCGTTGCTTTCGCGGGTTCCTAACCGAGACAGATCGATAGTTGCGCCGCGTTAGCCGCGTTAACAGGCCCTCACCCAGCGTTTTTCTTATGTGGGGCTCTATGTGGGGTAATTGGCGTCAATCGCCATTTTATCCATTTATTTCAGGGGTGATTGGCGGACCGAGGAGGATTCGAACCCCCGACCCCCTGATTCGTAGTCAGGTACTCTATCCAGCTGAGCTATCGGTCCGTTGAGGGCGTGGCATAGCCTCAAGGGTGGGGCAATGCAAGGGGCGATTCAGGATTTTTCCGCCGTCCCTCCGTTCATCGCTTCGGCTGCTTCCGACCAGCCCGCATCGCTTTCACCGCGGGGCAGGCGGATGGTGAAACCGGTGCCCTTGGGGCCGGTGTGATCGAGCAGGAGCTTGCCACCATGCCCGCGCACAAGCTCGGCCGAAATGGCCAGGCCCAGTCCGGAACCGCCCTTGCGCGCACCGCCCTGGAAGGCGGTGAAAAGATGTTGCTTTGCCTTGGGCGGCAGGCCGGGGCCGGTATCGGTGACGGTGATGATCCAGTGGCTGTCATCCTCATGTGCGGCGACCGCGATCTCGCCGCCCTGCCCGCTGCCCGTGATCGCCTGGCGCGCATTGCGCACGAGGTTGGACAGCACGCGGTAAAGCTGTTCCGGGTCGGCCAGGATGGTCAATCCGGTCGGCACATCCTCGGCGAAACTGACATTGGCCTCGCCTATGGCGAGCCGCTCGCTGGCGATCACGTCGCCCACCAGTTCCGAGAGGTTGACCCGTGAAAGCCGGGGTTCGGGCTCCTCGGCCTTGCCGAAGGCAAGCGTGGTCTCGCAGAGGTTGACCGCCCGGGTGATCGAATTGACGAGCTTGGGCGCCATGCGCTGCACCGCCGGGTCCTTGCTCATTTCGATCCGGTCGGTGAAAAGCTGCGCACTGGTCAGGATGTTGCGCAGGTCGTGGCTGATCTTGGCCACGGCACCGCCCAGCTGGGCCAGGCGTTCCTTTTGCTTCAGGGCTGCGGTCAGTTGAGTTTCGAGCGATTTGAGCGCCTCTTCGGCCTCGCGCAGTTCGATCACGCCGGCGGCAGGGGTGATGATGCGACGCGAATCCTCGGGATCGGCGGCATAGCGTTGCATCTGTGCCACCACCCGCTTGATCGGCTTGACCAGGACCGCGCGCACCACGAAGAAGAGCAGCGCCGCGGTGATGATCGAAATCACCGCCGAGAGCAGCAGGATGCGCAAGCCATAGTCGATCATCGCCATGCGCAGTGGGGCGCTTTCCATCGACACCTCGATCAGCAGACCCGCCTCGCGCACCGGGTTGCCGATCACGCGGATGACACGCGGCTCGGGGTCGGCCAGCCGCGCCATGGCGTCGCGGATCAGGGTCAGGGGTGTCGCATCGCGCAGGTCGAAGGTTTCATGCACGGGTTGGGGCATCGGCGAGGACAGCATTAGTTGCCGTGCCTCGTCGCGGCGCAGCACCACGTTGAATACCCCGGCATTGCGCAGCAACTCCTCTTCGAGCCCGGGGTCGATCATGTCATCGGCCAGCAGTGCAAGGCTGGCGATCTGAGCGCGTTCAAGCCGCGAGAGCAGGAAATCCTCGCGAAAGCGGGCGATCGAGGGGACAAAGATCAGCACCTCGGCCAGCATCACGAAAATGATCGTCAGGATCAGGAAACGGCCGGAAAGCGTGTTCAGCATGGCCCGCGCCCCCGTATCGCGACGGTGGTCACCCCCCGCGCGCGGCGCGGCGGGCGCATCAACTGAATAACCGGCCGGTCGACCCCAAGCATCTTCACCCTTTCACGGCAGCCAGCGTTGCACGAGGCCGACCACCCGTTTCACGCCCTTGCTATCAAAAAGCCGGGGCGAGAAATAGGCGCCTGCGGCGCGTTTGTTGATCTCGCCTAGCGACGGATAGGGCGAGACCATGCCCGCGATGGCGCTCATCTTGAGCTTGGCTGCCAGCGCCAGCGCCCAGAGGTTGATATGCTCGCCCGCCTGATGCCCGACGATGGTCGCACCCACCGGGCGGCCCTTGACGACCATCACCTTGACGAAACCGGCGGTCCGTCCTTCGGCGATGGCCCGGTCGCTGCCCGCATAGTCGAACCGCGCCACCTCGACCCGGTCGCCATGCGCCTCGCGCGCCTGCGCCTCGTTCAGGCCGGCCTGCGCCAGTTCGGGATCGGTGAAGGTGGCCCAGGGGATGTGATCGCTGCGCACCTTCGCGGGCAGGCCAAACAGAGCCTGCCGGATCACCAGCCCCGCGTGATAGCCCGCGACATGGGTGAATTGTAGCCCGCCCGCCACGTCGCCAATCGCCATGACGCGGCGGTTGGAGGTTCTGAGCCGCGCATCCACCTTGATGCCCGCGCGGGTCGTTTCGATTCCCGCAGCGTCGAGGTCGAGCTTTTCGATATTGGGCTTGCGCCCCACCGCGACCAGAAGATGTGTGCCCTTGAAGATGCGCCCGTCCTTGGCCTCGACCTCTATTGCGCCCGGCTTACCGCGTATCTCGGCGGCCATGGCGTCCTCTTCGATGGCGATGCCCTCGCCCCGCAGCGCGTCGAGCACCACCGCCGCGGCCTCGGGATCGTCCTTGCCCAGCGCCTTCATGCCCTCGATCACGGTGACGTCACAGCCCAGCCGCCGATGCGCCTGGGCCATTTCCATCCCGATCGGCCCGCCGCCGATGATCAGCAGGTGACCGGGCGTTTCGGAAAGGTTGAAAATCGTCTCGTTGGTTTCATGCGGCACCTTCTCCAGCCCCGGGATCGGCGGCACCAGCGGCGAAGAGCCGGTGGCGATCACAGTCCGCCGCGCGGTGATGCGGGTGTCGCCGGCCTCGACCTCGGTGGGCGAGATAAAGCGGGCGTAGTCCGAGATCACGCGCACGCCCAGATCCTCGAACCGTTCGACGCTGTCATGGGGTTCGATCGTGGCAATGACCTTGCGCACATGATCCAGCGCCTCGGCATGGGTGGTCTCGATGCCGGCATGGGCGCGCTTGCCCATCGCCAGCAGTGCCTTGGAGGGCACGCAGCCATAGTTGAGGCAATCGCCGCCCATCTTGTGCCCTTCCAGAAGCACCACATCGGCGCCCATCTGCGCCGCCCCCGAGGCGACCGAAAGCCCGCCCGAGCCGCCGCCGATGACGAGGATATCGGTCTTGATCCGCTCCATCACAGCGCCCGCCCGCGCACGGCCCTGAGGATGACCGGCAACAGCGCCAGCGCGCAGAGCCCGAGGATCGGCAACAGGATATGTGGCTCGAAGATCACGCCCAGATCGGGGCTTTCACCGCGCTCGAACACCTCGCCCAGGCCGGCGCCCACCGAGGTATAGACCACGCCACCCGGGATGATGCCCAGACAGGTCGAGATCACGAAGCGCCGCAGCGGCACGTTCAGGAAGGCGGGCAACAGATTGGCCACGAAGAACGGCACCGCGGGCACAAGCCGGATCAGGAACAGCATCGACCACTGGTTCTCGTTGATCCCCTGCCTGATCCGCTTGATCGTGCCTTCGCCCGCGTCGATCCGGTCCGAAAGGCGTTCGCCAAAGCCCCAGCGGGCGGCCAGAAAAATGAGCGTCGCGCCGATGGTCGCGGCACCCACGTTGTAAAGCGCGCCGGGGAAGGTGGCGAAGAGAAACCCGCCGGTCAGCGTCGCCACCGTGGCGCCCGGCAGCGAAAAGGCCACGATCACCACATAGGCGGTGACGAAGACCGCGACGGAAGGCCAGTAATAGGCATCGCGAAACGCCAGCAGCGCGGCGCGGTGATCGCGCAGCGTTTCGAATGTCAGCCAGTCGCGCAGGGCGAGGGCGCCCACTGCCGCGACGGCCAGAATCAGCAGAAACGGCAAGGCGCGCAGGGCACCGGATTTTCGCTCTGATCCGTCAGGTTGTGTCATATCGCTCATCTTCGGGTTGGCTCCTTTGGCCCTTGTCTGACATGAAACTGTGGCGCGCACCGCATGGAACCGAGTGTTCTCACGTGGCCTTGAACGCAAATGCGGGAAACGTGAGGATTTGCCACGAAAATCGCGGCATTGTAACAAATTGGCCGGCGCGGCCCCGGTTTTGTTGCAGAATCCCGCTCTGGTCGTTTGACAGGCCGCGCGCGCCGCCCTATAGACCGGGCTTCGATGAATTTCCGGGACATCCGCGAATCCGCGCCTGTTCCAAACTGACGGAGACGGAGCGATGAAACGCACCTTTCAACCCTCGAACCTGGTTCGCAAGCGCCGCCACGGGTTCCGCGCCCGCATGGCCACCAAGGCCGGCCGCAGGATCATCAACGCCCGCCGTGCGCGTGGCCGCAAGAGCCTGAGCGCGTAAGCGTTCGCCCCGGCGCGGCCCTGCGCCGGGATCAGGTGCAAAGATGACCCGTTCAGCAACCGCCGGGGCCAAGGCCCGGGCGGTTTTCGCTTGTCCGCCATCCGCCTTTGTGCGTAAGGCCGGATCATGACCCCCGCCCCCGAGATCCTCAAATCCCGATCCGAGTTCCTCGCCTGCGCGCGCGCGCGGCGGCAGGGCACACGCGGGATGATGGTGCAGGCAAGGCGGCGTGACGATCCGGATGGCCCGATCCGCGTCGGGTTCACCTGTTCCAAGAAGGTCGGCAACGCGGTCGCGCGCAACCGCGCCAAGCGGCGCCTGCGCGAGGTGGCGCGCATGGTGCTGCCCGAACATGGGCGCGCGGGCTGGGATTACGTGCTGATCGGGCGGGCCGGCGCCACCATCGACCGGCCGTTCGAGGCGCTCAAGGGCGATCTGGTTCACGCGCTCGACCGGATTCACCGCGCATGAGCCCGCTGGCCCATATCGTCGCCCTGCCGGTGCGGGCCTATCGGCTGCTGTTTTCGCCATGGGTCGGGCATGGCTGCCGCTATCAACCCACCTGCAGCGCCTATGCGCTCGAGGCGCTGGAGCGTCACGGGGCGATCCGGGGCGGGTGGCTGGCGCTGCGGCGCATCCTGCGCTGTCACCCCATTGGATCGAGCGGGTATGACCCGGTGCCCGGTGCCGATCCGGCGCATGACGCCGGGCGGCGCGCGCATTGCGATCACGATCACCACCTCTGAACCACCCCGCCGCACCGCGCACGTCGCCTTGCGTCGGGTGCAGGTCGCGGTGGGACAAGTCGTCGCGGCAAATCGCCTTAGGATTTCACCATTCGAATCGTGGAGTGCCGCAGATGACCACTGACCTTTCGACCGTGATTCGCCCTATCGCCAGCGCCCATGGGCTGCCCAATGCCCATTACACCGACCCGGGCGTTCATGCCGAGGAACGCGCTGCGCTTCTGTTCGATGAATGGGCCGGGCTGGCCGTGGCCGCCGATGTGCCCGAACCGGGCGATGCGAGGCCGGTCGAATTCCTTGGCGTGCCGCTCCTCTTGTTGCGCGGGCGCGATGACGTGGTGCGAGTGTTTCACAACATCTGCCGTCATCGCGGCATGATCCTCGTCTCCGAGCCACGCCGGATCGAGGGCGCGATCCGCTGCCCGTATCATTCCTGGTGCTATGCCCATGACGGCCGCCTTGTCGCCACGCCCCATGTCGGCGGGCCGGGCATGAACACCCATGCCGGGATCGACCGCGACGCGCTGGGCCTTGTCGAAGTGCCGAGCCATATCTGGCGCGACGTGATCTTCGTCAACCTCAACGGCAATGCCGCGCCGTTCGAGGAGGCCCATGCCGACCTGCTGGATCGCTGGCGCGAGTTCGACAGCCCGCATCACCATGGCGGCGCCGACAGCCGCTTCACGCTCGACGTGAACACCAACTGGAAACTCGCGGTCGAGAATTACTGCGAGAGCTATCACCTGCCCTGGGTGCATCCGGGTCTCAACAGTTATTCGCGGCTCGAAGACCATTACCACATCGAGGCGCCGGGGCGCTATTCCGGGCAGGGCACATATGTCTATCGCCAGATCCGGGGCGAGGATGGCGCGGTTTTCCCCGATTTTCCAGTGCTTTCGCAGAAATGGGACGCGGGCGCGGAATATATCGCGCTCTATCCCAACGTCCTCCTGGGGGCGCAGCGCGATCATGCCTTTGCCATCATCTTGGAACCTAGGGGGCTCGACCGCACGGTCGAGCATGTCCACCTCTACTATGCCAGCCCCGAGACCGACGAGGCCCTGCGCGCCCAGAACACAGCGCAGTGGAAACTGGTGTTCGAAGAGGATGTGTCCGTCGTCGAAGGCATGCAGAAGGGGCGCCATACGCCGGGGTTCGATGGCGGGCGCTTCTCGCCGGTGATGGACGGGCCGACACATCTGTTTCACGCTTGGGTGGCGGGCAAGATCGCGGCGCACCGGCAGCGGGCCGTCGCGGCGGAATGAACGGGCTCGACGCGAGGATGCGCGCGGCGCATGAGGTCGGTGATGGCCCGGCCTTGGTCGCGCTTTACCAGGAGGCTGCCGAGACCGCCCAAAGCGACATGGCCTGCGGGTTCTTCCTGACCCATGCCTTTGTTCATGCTCTTGAATCCGGTGACGCGCGGGCCGATGATCTGAAGGCGCGGTTGCGGGGCATGGGCCGGATTTAGGGCGTGTTGCGCTTGACTGAATGCACGCTGCCCGGAACGGCGGCGAAGCCGCCCGGGCAGCACACGGCCGCCCCGTCGTGCCGGAGGCACGCCTTTGGCGTGATCGGGTGCTTTTGAGGGGTTGCGCGTCGTTCCGGGCAGGGGATGACGTTGCAAGATAAACTGCCCAACGCTGATGTTGTTAGCACCCGACCGCGGCCCTGTGCTGCCCTTTCGTTGGGCACGAAACGACTCCGACTTGCTGCGATACGCTTTAGGGCGGGGTGGCTTGAATCGGTTCCGGTGCAACATGCTGTTGGCCGGGTGTCGGGCCGGGACTCGGGCCGTGGCGGACGGGTATGGTTAATGTCACCGCACGGTGCGAAATGAGGGGGGTGACATCCGGCTGCCGTCCGGCTGCAACCCGGCTGCCGGGCAAAGCGGTTTCAGATGTAACCGAATCCGGTTAACGCGCCGCGCGCTGCTCCGCCCGGAGCGGTGAAATTGTCAGGCCGGGGGCCGGGTGGTATGAGACGGGCTGAGTCGGTCGTGGGCGGTGCCGCCTCGCGACGGTGCAACGCAATCCGGGAGGTTTTGGATATGGGGTTTCGGGGAGTTCATCGGGCGCTCGCGCTTGCCTGCCTTGTCGGTACGGCATTGCCAGCGCAGGCAGAGGAGGATCAGGGCGCGGGGCTGCGCATCGAGCTTAACGCGCTCGATCCGGTCGAGGAGGCCTGCCGGGTCAGTTTCCTGATCCAGAACGGCCATGCGCAGGACATCGACAGCGCGGTGTTCGAGGCGGTGCTGTTCGACGCGGATGGAAGGGTCGATCGGCTGACCCTGCTCGATTTCGGCGCACTGCCCGCGGCGCGGCCCCGGGTGCGGCAATTCATGGTTCCGGATCTGGCCTGTGACGGGCTGGGCCGGGTGCTGATCAACGGGGCCGAGACCTGCGAGGGCGAGGGGCTGGCACAGGGGGCCTGCATGGAGGGGCTGGAGCTGGACAGCCGGACCGATGTGGAGCTGATCGGGTGATGGGGCAGCTTTCCGAGGCGCTGGCGCGGATCGCCGATCTGGGCGGGCCGGTGGTTCTGCTGCTGGGCGCGCTGTCGGTGCTGGTTCTGGCGGTCGTGCTTTACAAGCTGTGGCAATTCGCGGCGGCCGGTGTCGGGCGGCACCGCGCACTCAGCGACGCGGTGGGGGCGTGGGACCGGGGGGCCGGCGACGAGGCGCGGCAGCATCTGGGTCGCTCGACAAGTTACCTGCGCCCGGTGGTGGCGATGGCGATGGCGGGTGCGGCCGATGTGCGGCGGCTTGAGGCCGAGGCGGAGTTGCGCTTTGCGCGGCTTGAATCGGGGTTCCGGCTGCTCGATTCGGTGGCGCAGCTGGCGCCGCTGCTGGGGCTCTTTGGCACGGTTCTGGGCATGATCTCGGCGTTTCAGGCGTTGCAGGCGGCGGGGGCGCAGGTCGATCCTTCGGTTCTGGCCGGGGGGATCTGGGTGGCGCTTCTGACCACGGCGGTGGGGCTGGCGGTGGCGATGCCGACGGCGCTGATCCTGAGCTGGTTCGAGGCGCGGATGGACGGCGAGCGGGTGCTGGCGCAAAAGGCGCTGCACACGGTTCTGGCGCCTGCGGGCGTGTTGGACGTGCCGGGCATGCCGGGCGATGCGTAGGGCGCGGCGGCGGCGCCGGATGTCGATGACATCGCTCATCGACGTGATTTTCCTCTTGCTGCTGTTTTTCATGCTGAGTTCGACCTTCACCCGCTTCGGTGAGGTCGATTTGACCACGGCGGGGAATGGCGTGGTGTCGGGCGAGGCGCGGCCGGTGTTCCTGCGCCTTGGCCCCGAGCGGGTGAGCGTGAACGGGGTCGAGGCCGGGCTTGACGGTTTGGCCGGGGCGTTGGCGGCGCTGTCCGAGGGCGCGGGCGAGATGCCGGTGATCGTGGCGATGGGCGGCGCGGTGACGGCGCAGCGGCTGACCGATCTTCTGGTCGTGCTGCGCGGGCTGCCGGGGTTGCGCGTGACGGTGCTGGAGGCGGGATGAGGCGGGGATATCGCAACACGCGCGAACCGACCATCGCGCTGATCAATATCGTGTTCCTGATGCTGGTGTTCTTCCTCGTGGCGGGCACGCTGGCGCGGCCCCTGGAGCGCGAATTGCGGCTGGTGCAGGTGGGTGATCTCGAAGGGGTGGCGCCGGCGGATGCGCTGGTGATCCTGCCCGACGGGGCGATGCGCTGGCGTGGCGAGGTTGTCGAGGACGTGACCGGTTTCGTGGCGGCGCAGTCCGAGGCGGGGCGGGTGCGGGTCGTGCCCGACCGTGACCTGCCCGCCGCCGATCTGGTGCGGATCGGGCGGGCGCTGCGCGCGGCGGGGGCCGGGCAGGTGGTGATCGTGACCGAGCGGGGGCTGTGACTGGTGGCCGGGTCCTACATCGCGAAACTGGTGGCGCTGGGGCTGGCGATGGTGGTCCATGCGGGGGTGATCCTGGCGCTGGGGCCCGAGGGTCGTGAGGCGGTCTTGACCGAGGGGGCGGCGGGTGCGGGCGCGCTGCGGCTGGGCGAGGGGTTCGCCGACATGGCGGCGGGGCGTCTGGAGGCCGAGGCCCGGGTGGACGCGGTGCGCCCGGAGGCGCGCGATAGGGTCGAGGCTGTGCGGGCCAAGATGGCGGAGCCGGTCGCGGGTGAGGCGGTGCGCGCGGACCGGGCCGAGCCTGTCCGGGTGGAAGCGGTCGAGGCGGTTGAGGCGGAGCCGGTCAGATCGGACTTGATCAGGGCCGCGCCGGTGCGGGCAGGTGCGGCGGCCGTGGAAACCCCGGCGCGTGCCGAGAGTGCGCCGGCGCAGGAGCGGATCGCGGGGGTCGCGCCGGAAAGCGCGGCGGTGGGCCAATCGCTGCGCCCTGTGCAGCGCGATCCGGCCCGCGAAAAGCCCCGGGAAAAGGCCCGCCCGGCCCCGGCCAGCAAACCCGCCGCCCCGCAAGGCAACGCGGCGCGCGATGCCCGCGCCGGAGAGGCCACGGGGCAGGCGCAGGCCGAGGCCAGAAGCCGCGCCACGCAGGGGAAGGCGGATGCGGCGGGCAGCACGGCGGTCGGCAATTACCCGGGCCTCGTGATGCGCAAGCTTACCCGCGCGGGGCGGCCACGGGTCAATGCACGGGGCGAGGCGGTGGTCGGGTTCACCATCGCCGACAATGGCGGGTTGGCGGCGCTGGGCATTGTGCGCGGTTCGGGGTCGGCGGCGCTCGACCGGGCGGCGCTGGGCATCGTGCGCGGGGCCGCGCCTTTCCCGAAACCGCCACGGGGCGCCGAGCGGCGGTTCTCGATCCGCATCAAGGGGCGCTGAGGCGCGGGTCGCGTGAAATTTTCCTTTCGTCGCGCGGCAAGCTGCGCTAAAGCCCGAGATGCTTCGGTCCGGGCGGGAAATCGTCCGGTGAAAAGGGAACACGGTGCGCCATGGCCATAGGCCCGGTAATTCCGTGACTGCCCCCGCAACTGTAAGCGGTGAGTGAAGCCGGACCATGTCACTGTTGCGCCTCGCGCGATGGGAAGACCCGGCCAAGCGACGACCCGCGAGTCAGGAGACCTGCCGCAGCGATCACCCTGTCCGGGCGCGGGGCGCGCATGGGCAACGGACCTTCCGTAGTGGTGGCACCCTCACCGTCTGCGGTCCCGCATTTTCTTTCCGCAGGCATCCCGACTCGAAGCTTCGCGCGCGATGCGCGAACGGAAGGAAGATGACGACATGACACGACCCTTGACCAGAACCGGCCTTTTGGCCTCTTGCGCGGTGGCCGCGCTGATCTCGCCGGCGCCCGCCCTTCAGGCCCAGGAGGACGATGTGACCGATCTCGGCACGCTTGTCCTTTCGGGGAGCCTCACGCCGCAACCGATGAGCCGGACCGGCGCCTCGGTCGAGATCTTTGACGAGGACGATCTGGATGGCGACACCCGGTCGCTGGCCGATACGCTGTCGCGCAAACCGGGGCTGAGTTTCACGCAAAGCGGGCCGCTTGGACAACCGAGCAGCGTTTCGGTGCGGGGCCTGCCGGCGCGCTATGTCGGTGTGCGCATCGACGGGATCGACGTGACCGACGCGGCGGGCACGCAGGTGCAGTTCGATTTCGGCGGGCTGACCAATGCCGGGCTGGGCCGGGTCGAATTGCTCAAGGGGTCGCAATCGGCGCTTTACGGATCGGAGGCGATTGGCGGGCTTGTCGATATCTCGACGGCGCGGCCGTCGAAACTGGGCTTTTCCACGCGGTTCGGCGCCGAGGCGGGCAGCTATGGCACCTATTCGGGCAACGTGATGCTGGGCTACAAGGACGATCGCGGCGAGGTTGCGCTCAATCTCTCGCATATCCGAAGCGAGGGGTTCTCGGCCCTGTCGGACAATACCGAGAAGGATGGAGTGGAGCAGAGCACCGCGAACCTGACCCTGCGCTATGACGTGAGCGATAGGGTCACCGTGGGCGGTGCGGTCTTTGCCCGCGATCTCGATTTCGACTTTGACAACATGGCCGGCGATCCGAGCGGCACCGGGCAGACCCGGCAGCGGGGTGCGCGTGTCTTTGCCGAACTGACCACCGTGCGGGTGACGCATGAGTTGAGCTACAGCCATTTCGACTCGCAGCGTGATCTGGCGACCGCGACCTATACCGCGACCTATGACAGCACCCGCGACCAGATCGCCTATCTGGGCAGCGCGTCGCTGGGCGGGGCGGCGAACGCGGTGCTGAATTTCGGGCTCGACTATACCGAGGAGCGTTACAAGACCGTGGGCCGCGCCGATACGCGCTCGGCCTTTGCCGAATTGCTGCTCCAGCCCGGCGACGTCGATCTGTCGCTGGCGCTGCGCCATGACGCGCATTCGCAGTTCGGCGGCCACATGAGCGGGCGTGTTGCCGGGGTCTGGCATGTCACCGGATCGACCGACATTCGCGCCGCGCTGGCCACCGGATTCCGCGCGCCGTCGCTGAACGAGCTTTACGGGCCGTTCGGCGGCAACCCGGCGCTTGATCCGGAGCGGAGCCGCAGTGCCGAGCTGGGTGTCGAACATCGCTTTGGCAGCGTCGGGTCGGTGCGCGGGACGCTGTTTTACACCGAGGTCGATGACCTGATCGATTATATCTGGCCGACGGGTTACGTGCAGGTTCCGGGCACATCGGTCAGCAAGGGGGTCGAGTTGTCGGGGCGCTATGCGCTGAGTGAACGTTCCACGGTTTACGGCGCCTATACCTATGTCGATGCCAAGGACGGCAACGGCATGCGCCGCGTTCGAATGCCGCGCAACACAGCCGTGCTGGGGCTGGACGCGGAGTTCACGCCGAAGCTTTCGGGCAATATCGAGGTCAAGCATGCGAGCGGCGCGCTGGCGAGTGCTTTTGCCCCGGCGGGTCACAAGGTCGGGGATTACACGCTGGTCAATGTCGGGGTGGATTATGCCGTGGTGGACAACGCCCGGGCCTATCTTCGGGTCGAGAACCTCACCGATGAGGATTACGAGACCGTGGGCGGCTATAATCAGCCCGGACGTTCGGTCTATTTCGGGATTCGTGCGGAGTTCTAGGGTGTGTCGGGTTTGATCAAGTTCAGTCCGCCCGGGCTGCGTGCAGCCCGGGCAGCGCCCGCCCCGGGCTGTCATGCCGGAGGCGTGTCTGGAGCGGATTGGAGGAAATCGGATTTGAGCGATGCGGGCGGCGCCCAACGAAAGGGCAGCACAGGGCCGCGGTCGGGTGCTCACAACATCAGCGTTGGGCAGTTTATCTTGCAACGTCATCCCCTGTTCGAAGCGATGCGCATCATATCGAAAGCACCCGGCCGGGGGGCGGCCAGGTGCTGCCCGGGCGGCTTCGCCGCCGTTCCGGGCAGGGGAAAAGTCGAACCAAGGAAAGCACGCCCTAGGATCATGACCCTTGTCACCATCCTCGTTCTGGCCATGGCGCGCATGGCGGCGGCAGAGCCGGACGTTTCGCCGTCGCCGAACGGTGGGGCGCCCGCGCGGGTCGTGTCGATGAATCTCTGCACCGATCAACTGGCCATGCTGCTGGCGGGCGAGGGGCAGCTTTGGTCGGTGTCTCGGATCTCGCTCGATCCGATGGTGTCGCCGATGGTCGATGAGGCGAAAAGCCATGTCATCAACCATGGCCGCGCCGAGGAGATTTACCTGATGCGGCCCGATATTGTGCTGGCCAGCACCCTGTCGCCGCGCAGCACGGTTCTGATGCTGGAGCGGCTGGGGATCGAGGTGGCGCAGTTCGCCCCGGCCAGCACGCTCGTCGATGTGCGCGATCGGATCTTGGAAATGGGCCGGGTTCTGGGGCGCGAGGCGGCGGCGCGGGCGGTGCTGGCGCGGTTCGATGCGCGGCTGGAGGCGCTGGAGGCGGATCAGGGTCCGCGCCCGCGCGCGGTGATCTATCACGCCAATGGCTATGTGTCCGGGCGCGGCAGCCTTGCCGGTGATATTCTCGACCGCTCCGGGTTCGTCAATGCCGCACATACGAAAGGGTATGGTTCCGGGCAGGTCATGCCGCTTGAGGTGCTGGCGCTGACCGATCCCGACCTCGTGGTCACGGCGCAAACCTATCCGGGCGGGTCGCGCGCGGAAGAGGTGCTCTCGCATCCGGTGGTGCGGGCGTTCCGGGCCGGGCGCGACTCGGCGGTGATCTCGGATCAAAGCTGGGTTTGTGGCACGCCCTTCGTGCTCGACGCGATCGAGCAACTGGCCGAGGTGCGGCGGCGCATCATTGCGCGGGGGGGCGAGTGATGCGGCTTGCGCTGCCTCTGCTGGTGGTGGTGGCGGGGCTGTTCATGGTGTCGCTTCTGACCGGGCCGGCCGAGATCGGCGTGGGGCGGAGCCTGGCCGCGCTGTTTGCGGGGGGCGAGGATCCGGTCGCATTGGTGATGCGCGAGATCCGCCTGCCCCGGGCGCTTCTGGCGGTGATGATCGGGGCGAGCCTTGGCCTGTCCGGCGCGGCGATGCAGGGCTATTTGCGCAACCCGTTGGCCGAGCCGGGGCTGATCGGGGTGTCGGGGTCTGCGGCGCTGGGCGCGGTTCTGGCGATCCAGACGGGGCTGGCGGCCACGTTTGCGCTGGGCCTGCCGCTGGCGGCCTTGGCGGGCGCGCTGGGCGGGGTTCTTCTGGTGATGGCGCTGGCCGGGCCGCGGGGCACGTCCCTCACCCTGATCCTTGGCGGGATCGCGGTGTCGTCGCTGGCCGGGGCCCTGACCGCGCTGGTGCTGAATCTCTCGCCCAACCCCTTTGCGGCCAGCGAGATCGTGTTCTGGATGATGGGATCGCTGGCCGACCGGTCGATGACCCATGTCTGGCTGGCGTTGCCGCTGATGGTGGTGGGGTTCGGGCTGCTGGCGGGGCTGGGGCGCGGGCTCGATGCGCTGACGCTGGGCGAGGATGCGGCGCAGGCGATGGGGATCGACATGGGGCGGCTTCGCCTGATGCTGGTGATCGGCACGGCCTGCGTGGTCGGTGCCGGCACCGCCGTGGCGGGGGCGATCGGTTTCGTCGGGCTGGTGGTGCCGCATCTGTTGCGCCCCTTGGTGGGAGCGCATCCCGGGCGGCTCTTGTGGGCTTCGGCGCTGGGCGGGGCGGCGATGGTCCTGCTGGCCGATATCGCGGTGCGGGTGATCCTGCCCGAGCGTGATCTGAAGCTCGGGGTGCTGACCGCTTTGGTGGGGGCGCCGCTGTTCCTGCATCTCATCCTGCGGCTGCGGAGGGAGCGGATATGAGCCTTGTTTCGGTCAGCGATCTGGGGGTGCGGCTGGGCGCGCGCGCGGTGTTCTCGGACGTGACGTTCGAGATCGGCGCGGGCGAGGTGGTGGGGCTGATCGGGCCGAACGGGGCCGGCAAGACCACGCTGATGCGCGCGGTGCTGGGCCTGTTGCCCTTCGAGGGGAGCAGTTCGCTGGCGGCGATGCCGGCCGCCGAGCGCGCGCGGCTGGCGGCGTGGATGCCGCAAGCGCGCGAGATTGCCTGGCCGGTGAGCGTGGAAACGGTGGTGATGCTGGGCCGGGTGCCGCATCTGGGCACTTTGCAGCGCCCCGGGGGCGAGGACCGCGCCCGCGTCGCGGCGGCGCTGGAGCGGATGGAGTTGAGCGAGATGCGCGCGCGGCCCGCGACGCAGCTTTCGGGGGGCGAGCAGGCGCGGGTTCTCATCGCACGCGCATTGGCGCAAGACACGCCGCTGCTGATCGCGGACGAGCCGATCGCCGGGCTTGACCCGGCGCATCAGATATCGACGATGCAGAGCTTTGCCGCGCTGGCCGAGGCCGGCAAATCGGTGCTGGTGTCGATGCACGACCTCGGGCTTGCGGTGCGCCATTGCACGCGGCTTGTCCTGCTGGGCGAGGGGCGGCTCATTGCCGACGGGCCACCGGGCGAGGTGCTCACGCCTGCGCGGCTGGCCCGGGTGTTCGGCATATCGGCCTGGTATCAGGTGACCGAAGAGGGGCCGGTCTATCAGCCGCTCGATGTGCTGAGATGAGCGGCCCGGTGCTGCATCTGGCGCGGCCATGGCTGGAATTCGATCTGGGGTGCCGGATGGAGGTGCTGAGCTGGGCGGTGAACCGCCCCGGACGGGTGCGCGCGCGGCGCATCCTGTGGCGCGAGGTGCGCAATGCCGACCTGCCCGAGGATCTCGACGCGGTCGAGTGGCTGGACGGCGAATTGCGGGCGCGCGATGCGCTGGATGCGGTGACGTTCCTGACCTCGCGCGATGTGGGATGTTTCACCCAGGGCGAGGCGCGTATCGGCGCGGCGCACGCCCATGCGGTGGCCACCGTGGGGCTTTCCAATGCCGAGCGGGTGGGCCACAGGATCGACCGGGCGGGCCATGACTGGGGCACGATCAACCTGGCGCTGCGGGTGAACCTCGGTCTGACCGAGGCGGCGCTGTTCGAGGCGATGAGCATCGCGGTCGAGGCGCGCACCGCGGCGGTGATCGCGGCCGATCTGCCGCTTGGCCCCGGCCCGGCGACGGGGACGGGCACGGATTGCGTGGCGCTGGCCGCCCCTTTGGGCGATCTGCCCTATGCCGGGCTGCACACCGACCTGGGTGAGGCCATGGGCCTCGCGGTTTACGGCGCGGTGCTGGAGGGCGCGCTGGCGTGGAAGGCGACATGCAAGGCGGTGGGGTAGGGGTGCTACCTGATACAGGATGCCCGGTGAGGGGTGGCGGGGAAGAGTTCGTTTTCTTTTAATGCAATTGTCATATGACGGTTTGGAGTCCTTTGCGGACGGTTGGGCCCGCCCCGAGTTAGATTACTGGCGTCAGCTCTTTTTCGTGATTCTTGCCCGTTTCATCATCCCATATCAGCTTTATGTGGATACGAGGACCGGAACCATGAGTCACTGCAGCGGCCAGCTCAACCGATTGATGTTGCTCTAGAATAGGCACTGGAAATTTGTGCTGAATATCATTTGCGATCAGCACGGTGTTATCCTTATCCATGTCAATCAGCTTAACGTTATGGGCGACACCTTTGCCACGGTTAAATATCTTGAGCCGATAGCCGCTTTTCCCGAGTTTAATAATATTGGTAGATAAATCTGCCTGCTTCGAAGTGATTCCTTCTGCCTGTTCCCGCTCAATCAGCAAGCGATTAAGGCGGTCGGTTGTTTCACCGAACTTATTGGTTTTATACATGGATATCACTGAAACGATCAGCGCAACGAAAGCAACAACAGCGCTTGCTACACTTCCCAAATCACCGACGTTCATTTGAATTTCTTAAACATGTTGCGCAAGTCTCGGGTAAAGTCTGCTATGACTTCTTTCTTCGTATCATCAACTGCTGACTCGATTTGAACGCCGTTTTCACGCATCAGCTCGTCGCGCGGAAAAACACGATCACATCCGATGCAGCGTACTGGGCTGTCGTCGTGTTCAAATGAGAAATCGGTTCCGCCACAAGTCGGGCAGATCATCGAAACAGATTGGGAGTAGTCTCTCTTCATACAGATAGAGTATCGTCTTATGTACAAGCTTGGAAGAAGTGTTTTGGCAATGTCCGCCCCGCCCCGCATTGCCGCCCCCTCGGACTTCGTTCCCGCAATCCAGGACATGTCGCCTCTGATCTAGGGTCAGGATGCATTGATTTCCGCTGCGCTGCGTGATTCACGGCACTGAAAACGGAGTGGTGACATGAGCGATCTATACTGGCTGAGCGACACGCAGATGGCCAAGCTGGAACCCTTTTTCCCGAAGTCCCACGGCAAGCCCCGTGTGGATGATAGGCGGGTGTTGAGCGGCATAATATTCATTAACCGAAATGGCTTACGGTGGCGCGATGCGCCTGCAGAGTATGGCCCGCACAAGACCCTTTACAGCAGATGGAAGCGGTGGAGCGAGAAGGGCATCTTCGCCCGGATGCTTCTGGAACT
>JAABTV010000062.1 GCA_011389685.1 Paracoccaceae bacterium | reverse complement strand
ATCCTCACCTTCACCAATGCCGTCATGCGCGACCGAAAACCCTTCCAGAGCAACGCTTGAAAACACAGTTGCCGGGGGGCGGGCCCCTTTCGGCAGATTTTTCTGCGAAAAATCGCCTGCCGGGCAATGGTGTGCTGCCCGGGCGGCTTCGCCGCCGTTTCGGGCAGGGCGCCTCCGATCAACGGCAACCCATCACAGCCGCCCCCGCGTCACGATTGACAAACCCCGCCGACCTGCCCGACCCTTGAACCAGAGGGAGGACAATCACATGACACCGGGTCACAGGCTTTTCACATCCGACGACATCCGCCCGCTCGCACGGCGCTCGGACCTCTGGGGCGCGTGGCTCGTGCTCCATTGCTGGGGGGTGATCGCGGCGGCCATGGCGCTTTTCCTCATATGGCCCAACCCGCTCACCCTGATCCTTGCGGTGATGATCATCGGCTCGCGCCAGCTTGGCCTCGCCATCCTGATGCACGAGGCCGCGCATAACGCGCTGTTCAAGAGCCGCAGGCTCAACGAGATCGCGGGCGACTGGCTCTGTGGCCGCCCGATCCTTGCCGACCTGCCCGCCTATCGCCGCTACCACCTCAAGCACCACCGCCACACCCAGACCGACCAGGACCCCGACCTCGTGCTCTCGGCCCCGTTCCCGACCACGAAATCCTCGCTCCGGCGCAAGATCATCCGCGACCTGACCGGCCGCACCGGGATCAAGCTGCGCGCGCAACAGATCGCCTTCGCCTTCAAGACCGCCTTCGATCCCGACATCGAACCCGATGCCGACGGGCTGTCACAGGCCTTCGCGGGGCCGTCACTGGGCAAATCCCTCCTCGCCAATGCGGCACTCCTCGCGCTTTTCACAGCGATCGGCGCGTGGTGGTGGTATCCGGTCTTCTGGCTGCTGCCGCTGCTGACATGGTATCAGCTTGTCGTGCGGATCAGGAACATCGCCGAACATGGCGCCGTCGAGCGCACGAGCGATCCGATGCGCAACACCCGCACCACGCTGGCCGGTCCGCTGATGCGCGCTTTCGTTGCGCCCTACTGGGTGAATTACCACCTCGAACATCACCTCGTGATGCACATGCCCTGCCGCAACCTGCCGCGCCTGCATGACATGCTGATCGCGCGCGGCGCGGGCGAGCAGATGCAGATCGGCCGCTCCTACGGCGAGGTGCTGCGGCTGGCCGCGTCCCGGCCCGAGCACCCGGCCTGAAATCTCTGGCGGCGTCATCCGCTTCGCGATATTGCTGCATGCCATGCGCAACGCCTACACTGCCCACAAGACCCTGATCGACCCGGCCCGCCCCTCGGCCCAGCTCTGGCGGCTGGGTTTTGGCGTCGCCATCGTCGTGGCCATCTACTATGCCCTCGGCTTTGCCTATTTCAACCTTCTGGCCAAACTTGTCGCGCAGGGCGAATGGTCCGCATTCTCCCGCGAAATCAGCCAGGGCTCGACGCCGCGCGGCATGATCGCGCTTCTCGGCTCGTTCGGGATCATCGTCATCGCCCTCGCGCTGGTCTTGCGCAGCCTGCACCGGCGCGGCATTTCCACACTGATCGGCCCCCTGCCCCGCGCCACCCGCGATTTCTTTCGCACCGGTGTCGCGCTTTCCGCGCTGGGCTTCCTGCTCTGGCTCCTGCCCGAGCCCGAAGCCATGACCACCACGCCCAACCTGCCGACGCTGCGCTGGCTCGCACTGCTGCCGCTGACGCTGCCGCTTCTGTTTCTCCAGATCAGCGCCGAGGAACTGGGGTTTCGCGGCTATCTGCAAAGCCAGCTTGCCGCGCGTTTTGCGCATCCCGCGATCTGGCTCGTCCTGCCATCGCTGCTCTTCGGGATGCTGCACTTCGATCCTACGACACAGGGCGAGAATGCCCCCTGGTTCGTCCTCGTCGCGGCGCTTTTCGGCCTCGCCGCCGCCGACCTCACCGCGCGCTCGGGCACGCTCGGTCCCGCGCTGGCACTGCATTTCGCGATCAATATCGGCGCGATCCTGATCGCCGCCCCGCAGGGCACGCTCAACGGCCTGGCCCTTGGCCTTTACCCTTTCGCGCTCGATGACGTGTCGGCGCGCGCGGTCTGGCTGCCCTATGACCTGATGGTGCTGTTCTGCTCCTGGCTGACGGCGCGGCTCGCGATCGGGCGATGACCGGCCGCACCCCGCGCCGCGCCGCCTATGCCGCGCATCGGGATTTCATCGCACCCGCGCGCGGCACACCCGGCCTGCGCCCGGTGATCCTTGGCTTCATCATCGTCGAAAGCCTTTATGAACTGGCCCAGCGCGCTTTTGGCATGGCGCTCGAACGGCTCGCCCCCGGCTTCGCCCAGACCGTGTTCGACGGCACCACGCAAGCGGGCATGCTGACCGGCCTCGCCTCGTTCCTGCTCCTCGCGCTGATCCTGCATCTGGTGCTGCGCGCCGTCCATGGTCGCGCCCTGCCCAGCCTGATCGGCCCGCCCGCCCGCGCCATCGCCCAGTTTCGCGCGATCCTGCTGCCGCTTGCCCTGCTCGTCCTCGTGGTCGAAATCGCGCCGCCCTGGTGGAGCGCCGAGGCGCTCGCCGAGATCCGCCCGCCGTTCACATGGCTTGTCCTGCTCGCCCCGGCGCTGGCCGCCCTGCTGATCCAGACCGGGGCGGAAGAACTCTTTTATCGCGGCTACCTGCAACAGCAGGTCGCGGCATGGGACACCCGGCCATGGGTCTGGCTCGCCCTGCCCAACCTTGCCTTCGCCTTCGCGCATTGGAATGCCCAGGCGCCGCTGCCGATCAACGCGCAATACGTGGTCTGGGCCTTCGCCTTCGGTCTGGCCGCCTCGGACCTCACCGCGCGCGCCGGCACGCTCGGCCCGGCGCTGGCGCTGCACCTGGTGAACAACGCCTATGCCTTCCTGCTCTACGGCGAATGGGACGGGCCCGAGTCGGGGCTGGCACTGTTCCTCTTCGAACCCGAGCGGGCCATCCGCCCCTTCGACGACACCGGCCAGGGCTGGCTCCCCCTGACGCTTGCCACCGAGCTGGCGCTGGTCGGGCTCATGTGGCTTGCGGCGCGCGTCGCCCTCAGGCGCTGATTGCAATTCCCCGCGGCTGCAATTATCTCACCTCACAGCACAGCGCATGACACGGCGGCAAGCAGCAAGGGCTCCTCGCGATGAACTGGATCACCAACTATGTCCGGCCCCGGATCAACTCGATCTTCTCGCGCCGCGACACGCCCGAGAACCTCTGGTCGAAATGCGACGATTGCGGCAACATGCTGTTCCACCGCGAGCTGCGCGAAAACCTCAATGTCTGCACCTCCTGCGGTCATCACATGGCGATCACGCCGCGCGAACGCTTTGCCGCGCTGTTCGATGGCGGCCTGTTTTCCGAGATCGCCGTGCCCGCCCCGCTCGAAGACCCACTCAAGTTCCGCGACCAGAAGCGGTATCCCGACCGGATGCGCGCCGCCCAGAAAACCACCGGCGAGAAAGAGGCGATGCTCGTCGCCGAGGGCGAGATGGGCCGCACGCCGATTGTCGCGGCGGCGCAGGATTTCTCGTTCATGGGCGGCTCGATGGGCATGTATGTCGGCAACGCCATCATCGCCGCCGCCGAGCGCGCGGTGGCCCGCAAAAATCCGCTGATCCTGTTTTCCGCCGCCGGCGGCGCGCGCATGCAAGAGGGGATTCTCAGCCTCATGCAGATGCCCCGTACCACCGTCGCCGTGCAGATGCTCAAGGAGGCGGGCCTGCCCTATATCGTCGTCCTGACCCACCCGACCACTGGCGGGGTGACGGCCTCATACGCGATGCTGGGCGATGTCCAGATCGCCGAGCCCAATGCGCTGATCTGCTTTGCCGGGCCGCGGGTGATCGAACAGACCCTGGGCGAGAAACTGCCCGAGGGCTTCCAGCGCGCCGAATACCTGCTCGATCACGGCATGCTCGACCGCGTGAGCCCCCGGACCGAGTTGCGCGGCGAGCTGATCACCATCACCCGCATGCTCATGGGGCTGAGCCCGGCCGTCGCCGGCGACCTGCCCCCGCCCGGTGATACCGTCGAAGCACTCGATGCGCCGACCGAGGATGAACCCGCCGGGAAATCCGCGAAATGACGGCCCATTCGGACGTCATCCTCGAACGGATGATGACGCTTCACCCGAAAATCATCGACCTCACGCTCGATCGCGTCTGGCGACTGCTCGCGCGTCTGGGCAACCCGCAGAACGACCTGCCCCCGGTGATCCATCTCGCGGGCACCAATGGCAAGGGCTCGACCCTCGCGATGATCCGCGCCGGGCTCGAAGGTGCGGGCAAACGCGCGCATGCCTATACCTCGCCGCATCTCGCCCGCTTTCACGAACGCATCCGCCTCGCCGGCGCGTTGATCACCGAAGACCACCTGACCGCCGTGCTCGATGAATGCTTTGCCGCCAACAAAGGCGAAACCATCACCTATTTCGAGATCACGACCTGTGCCGCCTTCCTCGCCATGGCGCGCACCCCGGCCGACTTCACCCTGCTCGAAACCGGGCTCGGCGGCCGGCTCGATGCGACCAATGTGTTCGACCGCCCCGCCCTTACCATGATCACGCCGGTCTCTTACGATCACCCGCAATTCCTCGGTGAAACCCTCGCCGAGATCGCGGGCGAAAAGGCCGGCATCCTCAAGCCCGGCGTCGCTTGCGTCGTGTCGCGCCAGCACCCCGACGCGATGGAGGTGATCGACGCCCGCGCCGAGGCGATCAGCGCGCCGCTCCTCGTGCAGGGCCGCGACTGGGACGCATGGGAGGAACGCGGGCGCCTCGTCTTTCAGGACTTGCGCGGGCTCTTCGACATGCCCCCGCCCGGGCTGATCGGCGCGCACCAGGTCCAGAACGCGGGCGCCGCGATCATGGCGCTGCGCCACCTCGGCCTTGGCGAGGACGCCGCCGAGGCCGCCCTGCGCGACGCCAAATGGCCCGCCCGGATGCAGCGCCTGTGCCGTGGCCCCTTGCTCGACATGGCGCCGGGGGCCGAATTCTGGCTCGATGGTGGCCACAACGCCGCCTGCGGCGAGACCCTGGCCGAAACCCTGACCCGGCTGCCCGCCCGGGACACTCACCTGATCTGCGGCATGATGAACACCAAGGATGTCGCGGGCTACATGGCGCCGCTCAAACCCCACGCCACCAGCCTCACCGCGGTCTCGATCCCGGGCGAGACCAACACGCTGCCCGCCGCCGACACCGCCCGCGCCGCAGCCGCGGAGGGCATCCCCGCCAGCACCGCCGAAACCACCGCCGAAGCTGTGCGCGCCATCACCGCCCACACCCCGAACGCCCGCATCCTGATCTGCGGCTCGCTCTACCTCGCCGGGGGCGTCCTGCGCGATCACGGCTGACGGGGCGGGCGCACCGTGCCGAACGATTACAGTATAGCGACAAATCGGATTCACCTATGCCGGACGCAAGGGCAGCACAGGGCCGCGGTCGGGTGCTCACCACATCAGCGTTGGACAGTTTATCTTGCAACGTCATCTCTCGCCCCAAGCGGCGCGCAAGCCATCGAAAGCACCCGGTCACGCCAAAGGCGTGCCTCCGGCACGACGGGGCGGCCCCCTCTCGGCAGATTTTTCTACGAAAAATCGCCTGCCGGGCAATGGTGTGCTGCCCGGGCGGCTTCGCCGCCGTTCCGGGCAGGTCGAATCCGAATTGCTGCAATTCGTTCCAGCGAGATGCGCTTGATTGAATTCACCCCCCATCGTGCCAGTGGCACGCCTTCAGCGTGACAGCACGCCCCCACGAAACCCCACGGAATTTTGCGGCAACCCGAATCACTTTATGTTGACTGATTCGCCCAACCTCGCCTATATCTGGACCCAAGCACCAGATACGACACATCGGAACACGCAGGCAGGGAATGATCGAGGGGCCGGTTCAACGGCCCCCTTTCATTTGAAAATTTTTTTGATCGTCTGATTTCGATCATGTTGCGCTTACCCATCAAAGGCTAAACGTAACAGCGTTCATCCCACAGACACGTCTTGTCAGATTGGAAGCGATACGACCATGACATCCGAAAAAAGCCATTTCGCGGTCATTAAAGTTCCCGAGGCGGTCGGCGTCTTCGACAGCTTCGAGGCGCTACAGGCTGCCTTCTATGACCTGCGCCTTCTTGGTTTCTCACGCCAGGACATCAGCCTTCTCGGCAGTCAGGAGGCCATGAAGGAAAAATTCGGCGATGCCTTCTGGCATTCCGAGGAAATCGAGGACGACCCCAGCGCCCCGCGCGCAGCCTTCGTATCCGAAGAGGCGATTGGCGAGCTTGAGGGCGGAATCATCGGTGGTTTTCTTTTCCTTGGTTCCTATGTGGCAATGGCGGCGATGCTGACCCCGGCCAGCACCCTTGCCGCATCCATCGCTGCCATCGCAATTGGCGGCGCACCTGCCACGGCGATCGGAACCTTGCTGGCACGCCGAGTCGGCAAGCATCACCGGGATTACTATCAAAGCCAGATCGAACACGGCGGAATCCTGCTGTGGGTCCGGGTCGAAAACAAGGAAAAGGAAGATCTCGCCGTGAAGATCCTGGAGGGTCATTCCGGTCGTGACGTGCATGTCCACGACTGGAGCAACTGACCCCATGCATCGGATGGGTCTTCACACGGCGGCCCATTCCTCGCTTTGCATCTCGCGCAACCGGCTCGCCGTGCGCTCGAACTCGAAACTTCCCGCCCCCTCGACATAAAGCATCTCGGGCTCGGCCGCCGCACTCGCAATCAGGCGCACCCCGGCCTCGTAAAGCGCGTCGATCAGGGTCACGAACCGCTTGGCCTCGTTGAAATTGCCGCGCCCCAGCCGCGGGATTTCCTCGAGGATCAGAACCTTCACCTCCTCGGCCAGCGCAAGGTAATCCCCGGGGCCCAGCGCCCGCCCGCACAGATCATGGAACCCGGCCCGCGCGATCCCGTTGTGAAAGTAACGCACCTCCACCTCGCGCCCCTTCACATACAGGGTCAGCCCCTCGCTCCGGCCACCGGTGAAATCCTGCCAGATCGCTTCGATCGCCTTGCGCGCCTCTGCGTCCGCCGGGGTGAAAAACGTGGGCTGGCCCTGCAAACGGTCCTGCCGGTAATCCGTCGGGCTGGTCAGTTCGCAAACCTCCATGTTCTCTTTCAGGAAATCTATGAAGGGCAGGAAAAGCTGCCGGTTCAGCCCGTCCTTGTAAAGATCGTCCGGCACCCGGTTCGAGGTCGTGACCACCGCCACCCCGGCCCCGATCAACGCCTCGAACAGCCGCCCCACGATCATCGCATCGGTGATATCGGTGATCTGCATCTCGTCGAATGCGAGACAGCGCACGCTGTCGATCACCTCCTGTGCCGCGGGTTTCAGCGCATCCTCGACCCCCTGCTGGCGGGCCTCGTGCATCGCCGCGTGAATCTCCTGCATGAAGGCATGGAAATGCACCCGCCGCGCCGGGATGTCACCCAGGCAATCGACGAACAGGTCCATCAGCATCGACTTGCCGCGCCCGACCCCGCCCCACATGTAAAGCCCGCGGATCGGCGCGGGCTTGGGCCGTCCAAGCCAGTTGGTCCTGACCGGCTCGGCCAGCGCCGCGCGCACCCGCTCCAGCGCCGGCAGCATCGCCTCCTGCGCCGGGTCTGACCGGATCTGTCCCTGCGCCACCCGCGCTTGATATTCGCTTTCCACATCGCGCGTCATGCGCCACCTCTAACCCGGCTTTTTGCCAAGGTATAGACCCCCGGATCGCATGCCCCCCGACGCGCCAGACGCCAGCCAGGCCGCCCGCCAGCGCGCCTTGGGTGGGTGGGCGGGCCGGCGCGCTGGCGGGCGGCCGGCAGGTGACTTGCGCGCGTTGCGTTAACCCCTTTGACGGCCCCAACCATACCTCATCGTATGTCATACGCCTGACAGCCGGGCAGCAGCCGGGAGTCACCCCCCGTTTCCCGGCTCCCGGGCGGCGTTAACCTTTCGCCCCCAGCGTCCGATTGACGCCACCGCGCAGGTGGCTAAAGTCACGGCGCGATCAGGAGAGACCCGATGCCCAAATCCGCCCCCCTGATGACCCCCGTCCTTGTGGCGGGCTGCGTCATCATATTGATTTCATTCGCCATTCGGGCGAGTTTCGGCGTCTTTCAGATCCCCATCGCCGAAGAATTCGGCTGGGCGCGGGCCGAGTTTTCCATGGCCATTGCCCTGCAGAACCTGTTCTGGGGCATCGGCCAGCCCATCTTCGGCGCCATCGCCGAGAAGATCGGCGACCGCAAAGCCATCATCCTCGGTGCCCTCACCTATGCCCTGGGCCTTGTTTTCAGCGCCTTCGCCGTCTCGCCCACCGCGCACCAACTCTATGAAATCCTTGTTGGATTCGGCATTGCGGGCACCGGGTTCGGGGTCATTCTCGCGGTGGTGGGACGGGCCAGTTCCGACGCCAACCGCTCGATGACGCTCGCCATCGCCACCGCCGCCGGCTCGGCCGGCCAGGTGGTCGGCGCCCCCACCGCCGAATGGCTCCTGACCTGGTTCCCCTGGCAAAGCGTGTTCCTGATCTTCGCCGCCACGATCCTCGCCGCCCTCATGGTCCTGCCGATGATGCGCGCGCCGCAACCGGCCAGCCGCGCCGAGTTGCAGGAAAGCATGGGCCAGATCCTTGGCAAGGCCTTCCGCGACCCCTCCTATACCCTTATCTTCCTGGGCTTTTTTTCCTGCGGCTACCAGCTCGCCTTTGTCACCGCGCATTTCCCGGCCTTCGTGACCGAGATGTGCGGCCCGATCGCCTCGGGCGGGCTGCTGCACAATCTCGGCATCACCACGACCTCGCGGCTGGGAGCGACGGCCATCGCGATCATCGGGCTGGCCAATATCGCGGGCACGCTGGCGGCCGGCTGGCTGGGCAACCGGTATTCGAAAAAATACCTGCTGGCAGGCATTTACACCGGCCGCACCCTGATCGCCGCCGCCTTCATCCTGACACCCATGACCCCCGCCACGGTGCTGCTTTTCTCGGTCTCGATGGGCGCGCTCTGGCTGGCCACGGTGCCGCTCACCTCGGGGCTCATCGCCCATCTCTACGGGCTGCGCTACATGGGCACGCTCTACGGCATCGTCTTCTTTTCGCACCAGTTGGGCAGCTTTCTGGGCGTCTGGCTGGGCGGGCGGATGTATGACCTTTACGGCAGTTACACCGCCGTCTGGTGGGTCGGCGTGGGCGTCGGCGCGTTCTCGGCGATCGTCCATCTTCCGGTCAAGGAACGCCGCCTCGTCCCGGCCTGAACGCGGGTTTACGGGTTTGTTAACCTCGGCCTGTCATTCCTGTCACATCGGTCAAAGCAACCCCGGGAAAACAGAACGCCAAAAAGTCACCCCGCCCGCCACGCATCGAGAATGTATCTGCTCGTCATCAGATCGAGATGCGCACCGCCGCCATTCTTGAACAGCGTGATCTCATCCTCCGATTCACGGGCGAATTTCTCGATCTCGTAGTAATCGGCCACCAGGTCCGCGCGCCGGATCGCACCGCTTTCCAGCGGAATCCTGATCTCGCCGATATGCCCGACCGTGGTGTCGAAACTGTCCACGAAGACCCGCGCGCGCTGCAGCGCGGCATCGTCCACTTCGCGCATGTCGGGGCGATAGGCACCAATCAGGTCGATATGCTGACCTGGCCGGAACCATTCACCCCGGATCAGAGGATCGGTCGACATCGTGGCCGAGGTGACGATATCCGCCTCCGCGACCGCCACCTCAAGGTCTTCGGCCACCCGCATCCCGGGATACTCGGCGGCCATCTTTTCGGCATTCTCGCGGGTCCGGTTCCAGACCGTGAATTCCGCCTGCGCAAAGCCCGCGCCATAGGCTTCACGCAACGACCGGCCCACCGTGCCGGCCCCCACGATCAGCACCTTGCGGCTGTCCCTCCGCGCCAGCTTCATCGCGGCAAGAAGGCTGTCGCCCGCCGTCTTCCACTTGGTCACCAGGTGGAAATCGACGATCGCCTCGAAGCGCCCGTCGGCGTCATTGTAAAGGTTCACCGCACCACCGATCATCGGCTTGCCCTTGACCGGATTGCCCGGGAAAATCGTCGCGCTCTTCACCGCAATGCCCATCCCGTCGATCCACGCCGCCCGGTTCAAAAGCGTATCGGGATCGCGATAGAGAAACGTATCCCCGATCTCGGCCTTGGGGCGCTTGTGCCCGTCTTCGAAGGCCCGGGTCAGCCCCACCCAATCGAGCAGCTTCTCGCCCTCGGCAAAGGGGATCATCGTCACATCCATCGGCTCACTCCCATCCTCGTCGCGACCAGACTAACAACCGACGCCGCGGCGTCAAACCCGCGATCAACGCCGGTATTTCGGCCCCCTGGTTGCCATGTCATCCTCGGTCTCGGCCTCGCGCCACAGCAGGAACAGGCCCGAACCCACGATCATCGCGATGCCCACCCATGCACTTGCCGCGGGCCATTCGCCAAAGATCGTCAGCCCCCAGATCACCGCCATCGGCATCGCCACGTATTCGAACGGCGCAACAAAGGCCGCCTCGCTCATCCGGTAGGCCTGCGAGATGAAATAGCCCCCCGCCACGCTGGTCACGCCGATCATCGCCAGGACCGCGTAATCCCCCACCGCAGGCACGCCCCAGGCGCGTGTCAGAAACTCCAGCGAGGGATCGGCACTTCCGGCGAAGCGCCCGTCACCAATGGACAGGCCAAAGGCCGCGCTGGTCACGACAAAGGTGAGCTGGATATAGAACGCCATCGTCGCCGCGCTTTCGGTCGCGCCGATCTTGCGGGTCAGCGTGTGCAGCGTTGCATAAAGGACCGCTGCGACAATCGGCAGGAGAGAGGCCAGTTGAAACGCCGAAGTGCCGGGCTTGACGATCACCATGACTCCCGCGAAGCCCAGCACAACCGCCGTCCAGCGGCGCGGCCCCACATGCTCGCCCAGAAAGACCACTGAAAACACCGTGATGACCAGTGGCGAGATGAAGAAGATCGCCACCGCATCGGCAATCGGCAGCGCGGCGAGGCCGAGGAAGAACGTCATGTTGGCCAGAACCACGCACAACCCGCGGATCAGGTGAATGCCCGGGCGCCTGGTCTTCATCACGCGCCAACCGCCGTTCAGCGGCATGATCACAAGAAGGAACACCACCGTCCCGATCAACGACCGGATCAGCACCACCTGGTGCAGCGCATAATCGCCCGACAGGAACTTGATCCCCACATCGTTGACCGAAAAGCACATCACTGCAAAGGCCGCGCAAAGCGCACCGATCAGGTTGCCCCGGTTCATCGCAGCGGTTGCCATGGATTGTCCTCTCGCGGTCAGCCCCGCGACAATGCCCGCAGGGTCGTTTCCAACGCGTCGAGAAAACGCGACCTGTCGGCCTTTGTAAACCCTTTGCCGCCGCCCTGGCGAAACGGATCGGCGGCGCGCAGATCGCTCATCAGGTCACGCATCGCCAGCGCCTCGCGCACATTGGCTTGGGTGAGCCGCTCACCGTTATGCTTGAGGACCACCGCCCCCGCCTCGACACATTTCGCGGCCAAGGGAATGTCGCCGGTGATCACCACATCCCCCGGCCCGGCCCGGTCGGCGATCCACATGTCCGCCACGTCTGCCCCCTCGGGCACGATCACCGTTTCGACCAGCGGGTTTTGCGACGGGCGCAAACCCCCGTTCGACACGATGAACATGCGCAGCCCATGCCGCGTGCCGACCTTTTCCACCTCGGCCTTGACCGGGCAGGCATCGGCATCGACATAGATCACTTGCTCTTGCCCGGCTTGTCGCGTCGCACCTTGTATTCCTCGGGAATCGGCATCCGGTTGAACGCGTCGAGTCCGGCAATCTTGTAGGCTTCAGCGAGGGTGGGATAGTTGAACGTGTTCTGCACGAAATAATCCACCGTGCCCTTGAGGTTGAGAACCGCCTGCGCGATATGGATCAACTCGGTCGCGCCTTCACCCACGATCTGCACCCCCAGAACCCGCCGGGTTTTCAGGGAAAACAGCATCTTGAGCATACCATGTTCCAGCCCCATGATATGCCCGCGACTGGTCTCGCGAAACCGCGCGATGCCGACCTCATAGGGAATGCCGCGCTCCTGCATCTCTTCTTCCGACATGCCGCAGGTCGAGATTTCGGGCACCGAATAGATGCCATAGGGAAACCACGGGCTTTCGGGCAGCGTTGGCGTGTCAAGCGCATGACACGCCGCCACCCGCCCCTGCTGGAGCGAGGTCGAGGCGAGGCTGGGATGCCCGATCACATCGCCCGCGGCATAGATATGCGGCACCGCTGTCTGATAGGTCTTGCGATCCACCTCGATCCGCCCGCGATGGTCGGTCTCAAGCCCCACCGCATCGAGGTTGAGCCGCGCCGTCGCCCCCATCCGCCCCGCCGCGAAAAGCAGCATCTCGGCGCGCACGTGACGACCGTTTTCAAGCGTGACCTCGACATGCTCGCCCGCATCCTCGATCTTTCCGATCGGCGATCCAAGCCGCAGATCGACCCCGTTCTCGCGGATCTGGTGGGTGAAATCCTCGATCAGCCGCCGGTCGATGAAATCGAGAAACGTCTCGCGCGGCTCGATCAGGGTCACGCGCACATCGAGCGCGGCAAACATCGTGGCATATTCCACCCCGATCACCCCGGCCCCCACGACGACAAGGCTGCGCGGTATCTGCGCCAGCTCAAGAAACTCGTCACTGTCGATCACGTTGCGCCCGTTGAACGGCACGTTGTCGGGCCGAAACGTCCTGGTGCCGGTTGCGATCAGGAACTTGTCCGCCGTCAGCCGCCGCACCTCGCCCGCCTCGGTCGCGATCTCCACCTCATGCGCGCCGGTGAACCGCGCGAACCCGTTGAGCACATCGACATGGTTGCGGTTGAACTGATGCTCAAGCACGTCGACCTCGTGATCGAGCGTCATGTGCAGCCGCGCCTTGAGGTCGCCCGCCCCGATATCCTCCTTCACGCGATAGGAGCGCCCGTAAAAGCTCCGTTCGCGCCAGCCCGACAGGTTCAGAACCGTCTCGCGCAGGGTCTTCGACGGGATCGTGCCGGTATGCACCGACACCCCGCCCAGCCGGTCCTTGCGGTCAATGACCAGAACCCGGCGCTTGAGCTTTCCCGCCTGGATGGCCGCCGCCCGGCCCGCCGGGCCGGAGCCGATGATGATCAGGTCATAATCGTGCATCCTAGCGCGCATAAAGCGCCTCGGCGTGGAATGCCACGTGATCCTCCATGAACGACGACACGAAGAAATAGCTGTGGTCATAGCCCGGTTGCAGCCGCATCACCGCCTGCTGGCGCCGCTCGGCCACGGCCTGTGCCAGGGCTTCGGGCTGCAAGAGGTCGATGAACTGGTCATCCGTTCCGGTGTCGATCAGCATCGGCCCGTCGAACCCGTGCTCGCGCATCATCAGCGTCGCATCGTGCCGCTGCCACGTGCCCTCGTCCTCGCCCAGATAGGCGCGCAATTGCTTGCGGCCCCAGTCGCTGGCCGAGGGATGCGCGATCGGCGCAAAACCCGACACCGAACGGAACCGCCCCGGCAACCCCATCGCCAGCGTCAGCGCACCATGCCCGCCCATCGAATGACCGGTGATCGCCTGCCGCTCCATGTCGAGCGCGAATGCGCCACCCAGAAGGCGCGGCAATTCCTCGGCGACGTAATCCCACATCCGGTAATGCGGCGCCCACGGGCTTTCGGTCGCGTTCACATAAAACCCCGCCCCCATCCCGAGGTCATAGCTTTCGTCATCGGCCACGCCATCGCCCCGCGGGCTGGTGTCGGGAAAGACCAGCGCGATGCCCTGTTCGGCGGCCCAGCCCTGCGCCCCGGCCTTCACCATCGCGTTTTCGTGGGTGCAGGTCAGGCCCGAAAGATACCACAATACCGGCACCGGCCCGTCCTGCGCCTCCTCCGGCAGGAACAGGCCAAAGGTCATCGGGCAGCCACAGGCTTCGGACCCGTGGGTATAGACCCCTTGCACCCCGCCAAAGCACCTGTTTTCCGATTGCTTTTCCATCTCGATCTCCCGTCCTGTTCCATCGCGTGGCCAACCAAAGGGCCGGCCTCATTCTTCCATGAATGTCGATATGTCCGACAGCGGCTTTTTCCTGAGCGCCTTCTCCGGCACGGTTGCGTCATCCGCCGGATGCCCGACCGCCACGATCATGACCGGTTTTTCATGCGCCGGCCGCTCGCAGATGTCGGTCAGGAATTTCATCGGGTTCGGCGTATGGGTCAGCGCCGCCAGCCCGGCCCGGTGCAACGCCGCGATCAGAAACCCGCTGGCGATGCCCACGCTTTCGGGGACATAGTAATGCTTGAACCGGGTGCCGTCCGGCCGTTCGCCCCAGCGCTGGGCGAACACCACGATCAGCCAAGGCGCCAGTTCGAGATGCGGTTTCGACACCCCGGTTCCGATGGGTTCGAGCGCGGCAAGCCATTCATCGCCCGCCCCGCCGGCATAGAACCGCGCCTCTTCCTCCTCGGCCGCCGCGCGGATCCTGGCCTTGATCCCCGGATCGGCAATCGCCACGAAATGCCACGGCTGATGGTTCGCCCCGCTGGGGGCCAGCCCCGCTGTCGCGACGCAATCCTCGATCACCGACCGTGCCACGGGCCGGGTCGAGAAATCGCGGATCGTGTGGCGCCGGGCCATCTCGGCCCGGAACCCCGCCGCCCGCACGGCGATCTCGTCGTCGGTGCGGTCCACCCAATCGGCCAGCGGCAGCGGTTTGTAATCCTCGGCCATTGCGTGTCTCCCCTCAGTATAGCTCCATCACCCATGCCATGATGGCGGACACGGTCAAGACGCTGAACGCGGTCGAGAACAGGATCGCCGCCGACACCCGGTGCGGCGCAACCCCGTAATGCTGGGCCAGGATGAAGATGTTGCCCGCGACAGGCAGCGATGCACAGGCGATCATCACCGCCGCCGGATAGGGGTCGAGCGGAAAGAGATACAAGGCGGAAAAGGCGATGATGACCGGGTGCAGAACCAGCTTGGCAAAGCTGAGCCAGCCCGCCACCACCATCCGCTCGGCCGACTTGCTGGCCAGCGACGCCCCGATCGCGAAAAGCGCCCCGGGCGTCGCCGCCGCGCCCAGGATCGAAACGAACTCTTCCAGCGGGGTCGGCATCGGTAGCTCCAGCCCCGCCCATGTCAGCCCCAGAACGATCGACATGATCATCGGATTCTTGAGCAACCCAAGCCCAACCGTGCGCAGGATGCCCAACCGCATCCGACCGTCCCGCCCGCCGGTGATCAGGATCACCACAAGCGAGCCGAACACGATCAGGTCCATCGACAGCACCAGCATCACCGGTGCGACCGCCTCCGGTCCCATCAGCAGCGCAAGCATCGGCACGCCCAGGAACCCGACATTGCCGATCACCGCGCATTGTGCCTCGATCGACGCTTCTTCAAGGCCCCGCCCCCGCAGGAACGCCACCGCCATTGCGATCCCGTAGACGAACGCGCTGCCCCAGAGATAGGCGCCGATGAACCGCCAGTCGATCAATTCCGCCAGGCTGAGATTGGCCGAAAACCGGAACAACATCGCCGACAGCGCGAAATAGAACACGAACTTGGTGAGATACGCGGTCGCTTCCTCGTTGAAGAACCGCGTTTTCCCGGCGCCATAGCCGACTCCTATCAGGGCGAAAAACGGCAGGGTCTTGAGGAAGATCTCGAGCATGGAGGCAGTCCTAGCATGGGCCGGGACAAGTGCAACGAGGAAACACCCGGACGGGTCCTCATGCTTGTGTCTCGACATTCGGGTTCTCGGACGCTAGCAGGTCAGCCATTGAATCCGGGAAAAAGCGGTAAAGACGGCGGCAATCATGGGCATTCTTCGGTTGTTTCTGGTCCTGGGTTGCCTGATGCTGGCGGCTTGTGCCGCCCCGCAGGCACCGACCGACACCGACGCGGCCGACCTGGCCCGCGCGATCCGCAGCCTCGACACGCATATTGATCCGGCCGAAGCAGAACGGGCCGCGCAGATCGCTTATTTCTACCCTCTTCAACTCGCGCGTGAATACGAAGTCACCGACCCGCCCCTGCTCCATAATACCAAGGTCAACATGGGGCTGCGCCCGCGCGGGCTATGCTGGCATTGGGCAGAAGACATGGAACGTCGGTTGAAACAGGAAGGCTTTGAAACGCTTGTCATTCACCGCGCGATTGCGAATTCCGACGTGCTTTTGCGGATCGACCATTCCACAGCCATTGTGGCCGCCAAGGGCGACGGGATGTATGATGGCATCGTGCTTGACCCATGGCGAAAGGGCGCGGGCCGGCTGACGTGGATGCGCACACTCGAGGACGATCAATATGAGTGGAAACCCCGGCAAGAAGTGCTTGCCACGAAACGCGCCCGACACGCTTTGGACTGAGGCACTGGCGCCCTCGATCTGTCACCCGTTGCCGATCAGGACACCTGCGGCAAAAACCAGCGCACCCCCCAGAACCACCTGGAACGCGGCGCGGAAAAACGGCGTTTGCATGTATTTGTTCTGTATCCAGGCAATCGCCCAAAGCTCGATGAACACGACAATGATCGCGAGAATGGTTGCCGTCCAGAAATCCGGGATCAGATAGGGCAAGGCATGCCCAAGCCCGCCAATCGTCGTCATGATACCGCTGGCGAAACCGCGTTTGACCGGGCTGCCGCGCCCCGAGATCTCGCCGTCGTCGCTGGCGGCCTCGGTAAAGCCCATCGAGATCCCGGCGCCGACCGATGCGGCAAGGCCGACGATAAAGGTCGTATGGGTATCCTGCGTGGCAAAGGCGGTGGCAAAGATCGGCGCCAGCGTGGAAACGGACCCGTCCATCAAACCCGCCAGCCCGGGCTGAACCCATGTCAGGATGAACTGGCGATGCGCGCTGCGGCTTTCCTTGTCGCGGGTCTCGTCGTCCAGGTGCTTCTGTTCGAGCCGTTCGGCGGTGTGTTGGTGACCGGCCTCGGCCGCAGCCAGGTCGCCCAGCAGTTTCCGTGTGGCCGCATCCTCGACACGCTTGGCCGCAGCAAGATAAAACCGCTCGGCGTCGCGTTCCATCGCACCGGCTTCTTCCCTGATCCGCTCCAAACCCAGATTCTCGATGAGCCAGACCGGGCGGCGCGCATAATATCCCGCGACATGCTCGCGCCGGATCAAGGGGATCACATCCCCGAACCGCCGCGTGAAAAGCTCGATCAGGCGTTGCCGGTGCCCGTCTTCTTCGGCCGCCATGCCTTCGAATATCTTCGCGGTGTCAGGGTAATCCTCGGCCAGACGCGACGCATAGCTGCGATATATCCGGGAATCGTCCTCTTCGGACGAGACCGCCAGAGCAAGGATCTCCTGCTCGCTCAGATCCGAGAAGTGGCGACGCTGGGTAAAGAAGCGCATATCGAACTCCGTTGCCGTGCAACGACCGACACTTATGGCCCGGCCGATGCTTATACAAGCCGTCATTGCAACCTTGCGCACAGCCCCCCCCGGAGCGATGGCATGCAAGCCATGACGGGCATCGACACGCGTGCGCAGATAACAAATCCACCGTAGCCACAACCTGATCGACGACAGGAAGTTCGTCGGTGTCGCATCCGGTTTCACGGCGTAGCTCTCTATTCTCCGTGTCGACATTTACCTTGCGTCATGCTGCAAGAGGTGAGACCGTTTTCCTGTATCACAGGCAATCTGCCCCTCCAAAGGGGCTCAGAACATAGCTCAAGTCATAGGAGTGTTTCGCATGGCCATCGTTTTTCCCGTCTCAGACAGCATCGGCACGGGTGTCCGGATCGACACCACCACAACGCCCAGCATTTCCAACTTCGACATGCTGCTGATCGACGACGACATCAGCATCGTTTCGACCACCAGCGACGCCATTGACAACGATGGCCTGGCGGAGCTCGGCATCGTCAATTACGGTCTGATCGCCGGATCAAGTAACGCTGTCGATTTCTACAACGCCACGACGACATTCACCTACGACATCTACAATGGCGAAACCGGCCGCGCCACAAGTGAATCCGGTTTCACCTTCTATATCGGTTCGGATACGGTGGGCGATTTTTCGTCCGCACAGACAAAATTCGTCAATGCCGGCGAGATCACGGCCATGGGAAGCAGTGGCGCGGTCTTTCTGTTCAAGGCCGGTCTTGTCACTTTTGACAATTCCGGTCTTATCTCCTCCGTAGATACCGGCGGCAGCTTCACGTCGGTCTTTTTCTACGATGTCGATGCCGTCCACGCCTCCAACAGCGGCACCATCACCGGCGCGGGCAACTTTTTTACCGGTTCGAACTACGACGACATCGCCGCCGTCGGTTTTGGCAACCGCACCGACGACGTGGTGTTTCGCAATTCCGGCACCATCACCGCGCCGCTCTATTCGATCGGGTCGGACGCGCTGGTCAGCGAGGTGATCGTCAATTCCGGTACGCTGAACGGGTCGGTCGCCTTGTCCGACACCATCGGCGGCCTGCTGGAGAATTCCGGCGCGATCTTTGGCGACGTCCTGCTGCGCGGCGGCGCGGACAGCTATCGCGGCCTTGCTGACGGGGTTGTTTCGGGCACCGTCCTTGGCGGAAGCGGCAATGACACGCTGATCGGCGGTGGACATGCCGACCTGCTGGATGGCGGGGAGGACGATGACCGCATCTTCGGGATGGATGGCGATGACGAGATCGCCGGGGCCTCGGGCGATGACACGATCTTCGGCGGCGCGGGGGCGGACACGATCACCGGCGACAGCGACGATGATGTGATCCATGGCGGCTCGGGCGGGGATGTGATCGATGGCGGCACGGGGGCGGACGATCTGCGCGGCGACAGTGGCGACGACACTATCCTGGGCGGCACGGCCGAGGACACGATCGACGGCGGATCGGGCGATGACAA
>JAABTV010000061.1 GCA_011389685.1 Paracoccaceae bacterium | reverse complement strand
CGGAAAGCCCGCCAAAGTCGCGCTGACGGCCCTCATGCGAAAGCTGATCGAAATGGCCAACGCACTCGTCCGACTAGACCGCGAATGGACGCCAAAAGCCGCTTGATCAAGACGGATACTCTAAACCAAGAAAGAGACCCGGTACCAGCATGCGCCCTGCCGTTCTTTATTGGAAAGACACCCGAATTTCCCCCGATTCCGGCAAGAGCGGAGGGCGCGATGGGGTGCATCCGCATGGTCGGGCTAGGCGGGGTCAAGGCAGAGCCGAGACCCCGCCCCCGCGCGACGCCGCAGGCGGCGCAAGGCCTGACGCTCAGCCCATCTTCATGATGATGCAGGTGGTCGAGCCGGTGGCATAGAGCCGGTCATCCGCGACGCCCCTGATCTCGCCATCGGCGATGCCGGTCGAGCGGCCGGCGTGATGCACCGTGCCGATGGCGCGCACCTTTGTGTCGATGGGAATGGGGCGGATGATGTTGATCTTGTATTCCAGCGTCGTATAGGCCGAGCCCCTGGGCACGCGGGTCTGGATCGCACAGGCCATGCAACTGTCGAGGATCGCGCCATACCAGCCGCCATGCACCGTGCCGATCGGGTTCATCACCTCGAACGCGGGGGCGCCGGTGAAGATCACCCGCCCCTCTTCCACCAGTTCGGGCCAGAACCCCATGGTGCGCCCGATCGGCGGCCCGGGCAGGCGCCCGTCGGCGATGGCCTGCATGAATTCCAGCCCCGACATCGACAGGATGTCCTCCATCGTGGCGAGGTCTTCGGGTGTTTCGGCGTATTTGCGTGGCTTGGCCATGGCATGTCCCCTGTTCGCTGGGGGAAATGCTAGGCGGGCGGGCGGGGGCCGTCCAGACGGCCCGCCGCCGCGTTACGCGACGTTCTCGAGCTGCACCCGGGGCGTCACGCCCAGCGCGTGACACACGTCACGGGTAAGTTCGGGGCGGTTCAGCGTATAGAAATGCAACGCATCGACGCCTTCGTCGATCAGCTCTGAACACAGCTCGGTGCACAGCGCCGTGGCGAGCAGTTCCTCGCGCCCGTCGCGCGTCGCCTTGGCAAAGGCATCGTCGAGCCATGCCGGCACATGCGCGCCGCAGCCCAGCGCGAACTTGCGCACGCCGGTCCAGTTCTCGATCGGCACGATGCCGGGCACGACGGCTTTCTCGATCCCGGCCTTCGCGCATTGGTCGCGGAACCGCAGGAAGCTTTCGGATTCGAAGAAGAACTGCGTGATCGCCTCATCCGCCCCGGCGTCGAGCTTGGCCTTGAGCCAGTCGATATCGGCACTGGAGTCCCTGGCATCGGGATGCACGTCGGGATAGGCGCCGACGCGGATGGTGAACTTGCCGGTCGCCGCCAGCGCCTCGATCAACTCGACCGAATGGGCGAACCCTTCGGGGTGCGGCAAGAAGTGGCCCGTTCCCTTGGGCGGATCGCCGCGCAGCGCCACGATCTCGCTCACCCCCGCCTCGGCATAGCTTTCGGCGATGGCCAGCGTCTCGGCCCGGGTCGCGTCCACGCAGGTCAGATGCGCCGCCACGTTGAGGCCGGTCGCCTTGTTGATGGTGCGCACCGCGTCGCGGGTGAGATCACGCGTGGTGCCGCCCGCGCCATAGGTCACCGAAACGAAGCGCGGATCGAGCGGCGCCAGCGCATGGATCGTGTCCCAGAGCCGGAACGACCCTTCGAGGTTCTGCGGCGGGAAGAATTCGAATGAAACTTTCGGGGCCATGATGCGACTCGCTTTCTCTTTTTCCCTCCCTTGTGCCCGCCCGCGCGGCGTGAGGCAAATTCATTAATTTCACGATCAACATGAGGGGGCTTCACATTCGCGCCTCGCCATGGCACATGCCCATCGACAGGAACCAGGGGCCGCACATGCATATCGAGTTTCGCCACCTGCGCACCATTCGCGCCATCCACCAGACCGGGGGGCTGGCCCGGGCCGCCGATCTGCTCAACATCACGCAATCGGCCTTGTCGCACCAGATCAAGGGGATCGAGGACCAGGCCGGGGTCGCGCTTTTCGTGCGCCGCTCGAAACCGCTGCGCCTGTCGGCCGCCGGTCAGCGCCTGTTGCGCGCCGCCGACCGGATCCTGCCCGAGATCGAGGCGCTTCAGGCCGAGTTCGAGGGGCTGCGCATGGGCAGCGCCGGGCGGTTGCATATCGCCATCGAATGCCATGCCTGTTTCGAGTGGCTGTTCCCGGTGCTCGAAGCGTTCCGCAAGGCCTGGGGCGAGGTCGATGTCGATATCCGCCCCGGCCTTGCCTTCGATGCGCTGCCCGCGCTGAAGCGCGAGGATGTGGATGTGGTGATCTCGTCCGATCCCGAGGCGATCGAGGGCGTCGAGTTTCGCCCGTTATTCGATTACGAGCCGGTCTTCGTCGCCGCCGCCAATCACCCGCTGGCCGCGAAACCCTTTGTCGAGGCCGAGGATTTCCGCGACGAGATGCTGATCACCTACCCGGTCGAGCGCGGACGGCTCGACGTGTTCTCGGAACTGCTCACCCCGGCCAGGGTCGAGCCGCGCGGCGTGCGCCAGGTCGAGTTGACGGCGGTGATCCTGATGCTGGTGGCCTCGGGGCGCGGGGTGTCGGTGCTGCCCGACTGGGTGCTGCGCGAGATTCGCACCTCGACCGATTACATCACCCGCCCGATCACCGAGAAGGGGCTGACCAAACGGCTCTATGCGGCGATCCGCTCGGACGAGGCCGACCTGCCCTACATGGCGCATTTCCTGCGCCTCGGGCGCGAGATCCCGGTGCGGATGCAAAGGGGATAGGGCGCAAGTAGGGCCAAGCCGCACTGGGTAAAATGGCTCTACAAAGGGCAGCGCCCGCACCGGGGTGGGCGTGAAGCGCCCGCCCAAGGGGCGGGGCGGGCGCTGCCCGGGCCGCGAGGCGTCCCGGGCGGGGTGCATTCAGCCACCTACCCCGCAATCTTCGCCGTCATCTCGACCAGCCGCCGCGCCTGATGCGCCACCGCCTTGCGGCCGGTTTCGTCGAACACGCCCGCATTGGTCGAATAGCCATAGGGGTTGCCGCCGCTCTCGAACAGGATCGGATCGGTATAGCCCGGCGCGACGATCACCGCGCCCCAATGCAGCACCGATGTATAAAGCGAAAGCAGCGTCGCCTCCTGCCCGCCATGGGTGTTCTGGGCGCTGGTGGTCGCGGTGAAGGTCTTGTTGGCAAGCCGGCCCTCCATCCAGAGCCCGCCCAGCGTGTCGACAAAGGCCCGCACCTGGCTTGGCGCCGAGCCATAGCGGGTGGGCAACGACCAGAAATAGCCATCCGCCCAGGTCATGTCGTCATGGGAGATCTCGGGGATGTCGGCCACCTTGTCGGCCTGCGCCTTCCAGGCGTCCTGGCCCTCGACCACCTCGCGCGGGGCGGTTTCGGCAAAACGGCGCAGCCGCACCTCGGCCCCGGCGGCATCGGCGGCGCGGGCGGCCTCTTCGGCGACCTGGTGGTTGGTGCCATAGGTCGAATAGAAGGCGACCAGGATCTTGGGGCTGCTCATGTCGAAAAACTCCTCTGATTGTGTTGCTTCCCCTTGACCTATGTCCCGTTTGCCGCGCTTGCACTGTTTGCCAACGAACAGGGCCTGTGCGCCGCGCTTGCCCCTTGGCAAGCCGGAGTGGCGCGCGTATACGCCGCCCCTGAACCAAAGGAGCCGCACCATGCCGGTCAGCGCGAATATCAACATCATGATGAAGGCGGCGCGCAAGGCGGGGCGCAGCCTGACCAAGGATTTCGGCGAGGTCGAGAACCTTCAGGTCTCGATGAAAGGCCCCGGCGATTTCGTCAGCCGCGCCGATCTGCGTGCCGAGGAGATCCTCCGCGAAGAGCTGCGCGGCGCCCGCCCGACCTATGGCTGGCTGGCCGAAGAGGGCGGCTTCGAGGCAGGCGAAGACCCGACCCGGCGCTGGATCGTCGATCCGCTCGACGGGACCACGAATTTCCTGCACGGGCTGCCGCATTGGGCGGTCTCGATCGCGCTCGAACACAAGGGCCGGATCGTCGCCGGCGTGATCTTCGACCCGCTCAAGAACGAGATGTTCTTTGCCGAGAAGGGCCAAGGCGCGTGGCTGGGCGATTACAAGCGGCTGCGCGTTTCGGGGCGGCACAGGATGATCGAATGCGTCTTTGCCACCGGGTTGCCCTTTGGCGGGCGGGCCGATCTGCCCGACACGCTGCATGATCTCGCGCGGGTGCTGCCGGCCTGTGCCGGGGTGCGGCGCTGGGGCTCGGCGGCGCTCGATCTCGCCTATGTCGCGGCGGGGCGTTACGATGGCTTCTGGGAGCGCGGGCTGAACCCGTGGGACCTGGCCGCGGGCCTGGCGATCGTGCAGGAGGCCGGCGGGATGGTCGAAACGGTCGAGAAGGACGGGCACATCATCGAAGACGGCTCGGTGATCTGCGCCAACGAGGCGATGTTCGACACCTTCGCGAAACTGATCCGCGGCGGCTGAAGCGGGATTGCGCACGTTGCGTTAACCGGATTTCGCGCCCGCACGACGGCGATGCCCCGGCAGCCGGATGTCAGCCGGGCGGCAGCCCGATGTCACCCCCCGATTTTTCTGTGAGAAATCGCGTTAATCCCACCGCGCGGTGCTTGGCTCAGGTTTTGCGATCCGAGGGGTGATTGACCCCGTCCACCCATGGAATCGGGTCCAGGTCGCGCGGATTCACGCCTTCGATGGCGCCCAGATTGACCCCGAATTCGCGCGGGTTCGAGCGCCGCCGGTGATGCGTATAGATGCCGCAGACGCGGCAGAAGTAATGTTCCGCCGTCCCGGTATTCCATTGATAAAGCGTGAGATTTCCCGCGCCTTTCACGATCTTCAGATTGCACTCGGGCACCGTGACCGCCGCCGCCCCGCGCCGACGACAGAACGAGCAGTCACAGCGCCGCGCCGTGGCCAGCCCCTCGGGCGGGTCGATGGACAATTCGACCGCCCCGCAATGGCATGTCAGACGCAAACTCATTTCCGCCTCCTCCGCCCGACCCGGGGCACATTCGAGCGCGCGTATTTCGCCTCCGGATGCGGCGGCCGCCCTGCATGCCGCAGCCAGAAGGCCCTGCCACCATTGGATAAAAAGACCGGGATGGTGAAGATCGTCCCGATCACGAAACCGCCCGCATGGGCCCAGTATGCCACGCCACCCGCCATCGGATCGGCGCCCAGCCCGCCGATGAACTGCATCCCGAACCAGACCGCCAGCATGACCCATGCGGGGATCGTGAAGATGCGGAAAAAGATGACGATGATCAACAGGATATCAATCCGCGCCCTGGGAAACAGCAGGAGATATCCGCCCATCACCCCGGCAATCGCCCCCGAGGCCCCCACCGTCGGGACCGTCGAATAGGGCGCCATCGCCACATGCACCAGCCCCGCCCCGATCCCGCAGGCGAGGTAAAACAGCAGAAAGCGCCAATGCCCCATCAGGTCTTCGAGATTGTCGCCGAAAATCCACAAGAACAACATGTTACCGATGATATGCATGAACCCGCCATGCAGGAACAACGAGGTAACGAGGGTCTCGTAACCGCCGCCCTGCACCACCCGGGCGGGCAGGATCGCCCATTCGTAAAAGAACATGTTGAGCGCGCGCGGATCGTTGAACAGCCCGACATAGGACAGGAACACCGTGACATTCACCGCGATGAGCGCATAGGTGACAAAGGGCACCCGGTCTGACGGGTTGTGATCGCGGATCGGAAACATGGCCGGAGGCTAGCCCCTTTGCCGGCAGGGGAAAAGGGACAAGATGCGCGGCAAACCGCCTTGTGCGCCTTCCATTCAGCCGGTCAGCGCCGCCTGCACCAACGCCTTGAGTTCCACGCGGCTGGGATAGGACGAGGACGGCACCAGCTGGGTGAAATAGACCACGGTGAGCTGTTCGACCGGGTCGGTCCAGAAATAGGTCGAGGCCATGCCGCCCCAGCCGAAATCGCCCACCGATCCGGGCATCCGTGCCAGCGCCGGATCGAGCAGCACACCGCCGCCAAGGCCGAATCCCATGCCCGCCATCGGCATTTCCATGAAGCTTTCCGCCCCCATCGAGGCGATATCGCCGGGCAGGAAATTCCGCCGCATGAAGGCGACCGTTCTGGGACCGAGCAGGCGCACGCCGTCAAGTTCGCCGCCCCGCCGCAGCATCTCGCCGAAGCGCATGTAGTCGTCGAGCGTCGAGACCAGCCCGCCGCCGCCCGAGAACAGGGTCACGCGTTCCTCGGCAAAGGCGCTTTTCCCGGCCGGGTCGAGCAGGGCCAGAGGATCGTCTTGTGTCTTGTTGTAGCAATCGGCCAGCCGCGCCTGTTTCCCCGCAGGCACGGAAAACCCGGTATCGTCCATGCCCAGCGGGTCGAACACCATCTCGCGCAGCACCCGGTCGAGCGGCTGGCCGGTCACGATCTCGATCACCCGGCCGATCACGTCGATGCCAATCGAATACTCCCATTTCGTGCCGGGACGAAAGGCCAGCGGCTGCGCCGCCGCACGATCGCACATATCGGCCAGAACGCCCATGCGGGGGCCGAAATCGACCTTTTCGCGTTCGTATATCCGCGCCGCCAGGCCGGGGTTGAACCCGTAGGTCAGGCCCGATGTATGGGTCAGGCACTGCGCCAGCGTGGGCGCGGGCACGTTTTCGACCTGCCCTTCGTCACTCGCGCCCGGCAACAGGGCGCGGCAGTCGCCAAAGGCCGGGATATAGTCGGACAGGCGGTCTTCGAGCCGCACCAGCCCGCGTTCCATCAGCATGGCCAGCACCGCCGAGACGACCGGTTTGGTCATCGAGTAGATGCGCACGATGGTGTCGCGTTCATATGGCAGATCCCGCGCCACCGAGCGCTGCCCGTCACAGCCGAAATAGACCTCCTGCCCATCGCGACAGATGAGCAGGGATGACCCGGTATAGCGCCCGCTTTCGCGGTTGCGCGCCATCCAGTCGTCGATCCGGGCCAGGCGGTCGGGGTCGAACTCCGAGGTTGCGTCGCTCATACTTCCAGCCATTCCTTGCGGATCGCCTCGTTGGCCATGAGTTCGTCCGGCGTGCCCTCGAACACCATGCGCCCGTGCCCCATCACGTAGACCCGTGTGGCGATGCGCAGCGCGATGGTCAGTTTCTGTTCGACCAGCAGGATCGCCACGCCCCGCTTGGCGATCATTTCGAGCATGTCCCCGACCTGTTCGACGATCTTGGGGGCCAGCCCTTCGGTCGGCTCGTCGATCATCACGAAATCCGGGTCGCCCATCAGCGACCGGCACACGGTGAGCATCTGCTTTTCGCCCCCCGAAAGCACCGCGGCATCGACATCGGCGCGTTCGCGCAGGTTGGGAAACTCCTCGAACATCATCTCCATCGACCAGCGCCCCTGCCCGTCCTTCTGCCCCGGCTTGATCCCGAGATTGAGGTTCTGCTTGGTGGTCAGGCCGGGAAAGATGTCCCGGTTTTCAGGCACATAGCCGATCCCCGCCTTGGCGATCTCGTAGGACGGCTTGCCGGCAAGCTCCTGCCCGCGAAACTTGACCGAGCCCTTGGGCGGCACTTCGCCCATCACCGCCTTGCATGTGGTCGAGCGGCCGACGCCGTTGCGGCCCAGAAGGGCCACGATCTCGCCCTCCTGCACGGTGAAATCGACGCCCTGAAGGATGTGGCTCTTGCCGTAATAGGCGTGCAGATCGTTGACTTCGAGCATCGCGCTCATGATGCTTCCTCCTCCAGCGTGGTTCCGAGATAGGCTTCCTGCACGGCCCTGGAGGCGCGCACCCTTTCGGGGGTGTCGGTTTCGATGATCTGGCCATAGACCAGCACGCTGATCCGGTCGGCGAGGTCGAAGATCACGCCCATGTCATGCTCGACCACAACGAGGGTCTTGTCCTCGGTCACCTTGCGGATCAGGTCGACGATCAATTCGGTTTCCGAACGGCTCATCCCGGCGCAGGGTTCATCCAGCATGATGATGTCGGCCCCGCCCGCGATGGTGATCCCGATTTCGAGCGCGCGCTGCTCGGCATAGGCCAGCGCCCCGGCCAGCATGTTGCGGCGATTGGCGAGGTTGATCTGTTCGAGGATCTCGTCGGTCCGGCGGGTCAACTCCCGTTGCTTGTTCACCATGGTCCAGAAACTGTATTTGTAGCCCATCGACCACAACAGCCCGCAGCGGACATTCTCGAACACCGTCATCTTGTGAAAGATGTTGGTGATCTGAAAGCTGCGTGAAAGCCCCATTCGGTTGATCTCGAAAGGCTTCTTGCCGCTCACATCCTGCCCGTGCAGGAACACCTGTCCGGTTGTGGGCGTGTATTTGCCGGTGATGAGATTGAACAGCGTCGATTTCCCGGCGCCGTTGGGCCCGATGATCGCGTGACGTTCGCCCCGCTTGATCTCGAGATTCACGTCCTGGATGATCTTGGCGAGGCCGAAGCTCTTGTTGAGGTTTCTCAGTTCGATCGCGGATGCGGTCATTGGCCTGCCTCTCTCATGGTTGTCGCCTCGTCCCAGGCCGCCTTGAGTCCGGGTGCGAGTTTGGCCAGTGCATAGGCGCTGACCACGGCCACGACGATGCCAAGGATCAGCGGCAGCGGCGAATGGCTGTCGAACGTGGTCCAGTAGATCGTCATCTCGTTTTCACCGCGCCCGGCATGGCGGACATGAAACAGGATCTCCAGCACCGCCGCCGCCGACAGCACCAGTGCCAATGCCGGCACGATCATCTTTGCATAGGGTTTTGCCAGATACCCGATCTTGCCGAGCTTCCATGGCAGCACGTGCAGCGCCAGCAGCCCGGTCAGCCCGAACGGAAAGAACATCACCGTCGCGACAAACAGGATGCCGACATAAAGCGCCCAGATATCGGTGTGCAGGCTGAGCACGGTTTGCAGCAGGGTAAAGACGATGGCCCCGATGATCGGCCCGATGAAAAAGCCCACGCCGCCCAGGAAGGTCACCAGAAGGATGGTGCCCGAGGTGGCGAGGTTGAGGTTCTCCTCGGTCAGGATCTCGAAGTTGATGGCGAAAAGCGCGCCCGCGATCCCGGCAAAGAAGCCCGAGGCACAGAAGCTGATCCAGCGCACATTGCGTTGGGAATAGCCCAGGAACTCGGCGCGTTCCTCGTTGTCGCGCACCGCGTTGGCCAGTCGGCCCATGGGTGTGCGCGAATAGAGAAACATGCCCAGCGCCGCGATCAGAAGCCACACCGCCGTCAGGTAATAGACCTCTATCTGCTGGCCGAAATCCAAGCCGAAGAAGGGCAGCATCTCGGTGCGGTTGCCGCTGATCCCCTCTTCGCCACCGAAGAAGATCACGATGATGATCGACAGCGACGCGACCAGCTGACCCACTCCGAGCGAGATCATGGCAAATGTCGTGCCCGCCCGCCGGGTCGAGAACCACCCGATGAGAAAGGCAAAGAGCAGCCCGAACAGCCCGCCGAAGATCGGCAGCACCGGCAAGGGCAGCCACGGGTCTACGCTCATCCAGTTCATCACATGCATCGAGAAGAACCCGCCCAGGCCCATATAGACGGCATGGCCGAAACTGAGCATCCCGCCCTGACCCAGAAGCATGTTGTAGGCCAGCGCAAAGACGATGGTGATCGCCATCTGGTTCATGATCGTGAGCGCCGAACGCGAATCGAAGATCACCGGCAGCAGGACCAGCGCCACCGCGGCGATGATCCATGGCAGCGCATGGTTGAGCGGGATCAGGCGACTGGTCCCGGCGGTCAGGGGATTGGTGGATGGGGTGCTCATGTCTCACGCTTCCCGAAGAGGCCCTGCGGACGCACCACAAGGACGATGACCATCAAGAGATAGGGCAGGATCGGTCCGACCTGCGGCAATGTCAGGGTCCACAGATCCTGCCACGCGCTTTCCCACATCAGCATCGGTTTTTCGAATCCCAGCCAGACCAGAAGATCCTCCATCCGCAGGTTGTAGCTGGCCGCGAAGGTCTGGATCCACCCGATCAGGAGCGAGGCGACAAGCGCGCCCCAGAGGCTGCCCAGCCCGCCGACCACGATGCACACGAACACGATCGCCCCGAGGGTGAAGGCCATGCCCGGGAATGTGCCCATCACCGGCCCGGCGATCACGCCGGCAAGGCCGGCCATCGCGGTGCCGACGCCGAACACGCCCATGAACACCATCGGGACGTTGTGGCCGAGATTCTGCACGGTTTCGGGGTAGGACAGCGCCGCCTGGATGGTCATGCCGATCCGGGTTCTGGTCAGGATGTAGAGCAGCACGAGGAACAGCCCGATCGCCATGAAGATCATGAAGACCTTGTAGGCGGGAAAGGTGTTTCCGGCGATGGCGAAGGCGGTGAAATCAAGCGCCGCGGGCGGGTTGTAGGGCACCTGCTGGCGGCCCCAGAAAAACTGCACGAATTCCTCGATCAGCAGGGCAAGGCCGAAGGTGAAGATCAGTTCCGGCACGTGGCCATACTGGTGCACTCGCCTGAGCCCGTATCGCTCAATCAGCGCCCCCATCACGCCGACGATGATCGGGGCCACGATCAGCCCCACCCAGAACCCGGCAAACAGGCTGATCTGATAGGCGAAATAGGCGCCCAGCATGTAAAAGCTCGCATGGGCGAAATTCAGCACGCCCATCATCGAAAAGATCAGCGTCAGCCCGCTGCACAGCATGAAGAGCAACAGCCCTGTGACGAGACCGTCCAGGATGTTGACGATAAAGAGCGACATGCGTCGGCCTCCCTGCCCTCGGTCAGTTGATTGGAATTCTTGTGCGTATCCGGGCCGCGCGATCAGGCGCGGCCCGGGTCAAACACAGGGCCGTGTTACGGGCGCTCCATCTCGCAGGTTGTCGGCAGATCCGCACCGGCGTTGACGATCGAGTTCTCGTATTTCAGGCCATAGCCCGAATTGTCGAAATCGAACGGAGCCTCGACAGGCACGTGGCCGTAGATGTGCACTTCCTGGATCAGCTGGTGATCGTCGGCGCGCATGACCATGGGGTTGTCGCTCCACAGGCTGTCGGTGAACTCCATGCCTTCCAGCGCGTTCGCCACCGCGACCACATCGGTCGCTGTGCCGGCCTCGTTGACCGCCATGGCCAGCATTTCGATCACGTTGGTGATCCGCGCCTGGCTGATGTTGCCGTCGGGATATTTTTCCTTGAAGGCACGGATATAGTCCTGGGCCGCTTCCTTGGACGGCGGGTTGTTGCCGCCCTCGGCCACCAGCTTGAGCGATCCGACACCGGTTTCGCCAAAGGCCGCGGTGATGCCGTCGGCCGCTCCGTAATAGGTGTAGATCGGCCCCGAGAACCCGTTCTCGATCACCGCCTTGCCAAGGCCAAGCATGTCAGACCCCCAGTTGCCGGTGATCATCGCATCGGCACCGCTCGACACGATCTTGCGGGCATAGGGCGTGAAGTCCTGAACCTTGCCGATCGGGTGAAGCTCGTTGCCGACGATCTCGACATCGGGGCGTTTCGCCGCCAGCATGCGCACCGCAGCCGAGGCCACGGCCTTGCCGAAGGAATAGTCCTGCCCGATGACATAAACCTTCTCGAGGTCCTCATTCTCGGCCATGACATCGGTCAGCGCGTCCATCTTCATGTCGGCATGCGCGTCGAAACGGAAATGCCAGAAGTTGCACTTCTCGTTGGTCAGCGCCGGATCGACCGCCGAATAGTTGAGGAACAACACCCGGTCATCGGGGTTGCGGTTGTTGTGCTTGGCGATGGCATCGGTCAGCGCGTTGGCCACGCCCGAACTGTTGCCCTGAACGACATAGCGAATGCCCTGGTCGATCGCGACCTGAAGCTGGATCAGCGATTCCTTGGGGCTGATCTTGTTGTCGAAGGGCACGATTTCGAACATCTGTCCGTCCAGGACGCCGCCCTTTTCGTTCACCAGCTTATCAGCGGCGAACTCATACTGGTGCAGACCGTTGGTCCCGGTCGCCGCGAACGGCCCCGAGAGCGGATCGATATAGGCGATCTTGACCGTTTCGGCAGATGCTGCGGTGGCCGCAAGGCCAGCTACGGCCATGCCGAGCGCGAATTTCTTCAGTGACTTCATTTTGGGTTCTCCTCCCATGGTTCGGTTTTTGGTTCATCCGCCGGGCTTCGGGATGCCTCTTTGGCGGATCATCACGTCAGGTGGATCGATGATCCGATGCACCAGGGTCTCGCGGATCATCGGAACAAATCGGGCCCGGTTGGCTTGTATTGGGGTCATTCTCCTCCGTTTCCGCCCGTCTGGCCGGACTGGCCGCGTCATCCTCCACATGACCTGGCGCAGATGCCATTAAAGGAAAGCCGACCCCTCCAACTCAAGGGTTTGTTGGGCCTTCAGGTCATTACGTGGCGTCAGAACCCGTTCCCTTGCAACGCACCATCCCACACCCGTTTGCACCACTCCGCCCGGGCGCTCTCCCGTAACCATCCTAACCGCAACGAGGCCATCCGCAAAGCGCCACCTGCCATCCAGCGGGCGAAACGCGATCACTTTCTCGGACTGTCGCACTTGGTGGCCTGAATGGACAGGATGTTCTTTTGTGCCAATAGCAAGGCAATCCACAAGTTATTGGGGTTATCCCCAACAAATCGCTTTACAGCTGATGTATCAGCCCCCACCATATCTCGTAGGGGATGGGTCAATACCCCCATTTCCTAGAGCAGGCACCTAGCGCTTGGGGCGCTGCGAAGCCCCGGCGCCAAAACAGGAAAGAGGTGGCGTCATGGCCCTGAGCGAGCAGTATCTGGAAGACGAGATTCACCCGATCGACATCGTCGAAACCCTTGCGGCACATCACGATTGGGATTTCGACCGCATCGCCGAAGATCAGATCGCAATGGCCGTCGAAGGCCAGTGGCGGACCTATTCCATCACGCTGGCCTGGTCGGCCTATGACGAAACGCTGCGCATGGTCTGCACCTTCGAGATGGAGCCGCCCGAAGACAAGCACGCCGCGCTGATGGCGACGCTCAACGCGGTGAACGATCAATGCTGGGCCGGCGCCTTCACCTGGTGGGCCGACCAGAAGCTGATGGTCTATCGCTATGGTCTGGTGCTGGCGGGCGGGCAGATCGCATCGGCCGAGCAGATCGACACGATGATCCGCGTCGCGGTGATGAGCGCCGAGCGTTATTACCCTGCCTTTCAACTGGTCGTCTGGGCCGACCGCAGCCCGAAAGACGCGCTGCAAGTCGCCATTGCCGAGGCTTACGGGCGCGCGTAATACTGTCCCCCGCAACGACGAAGGGGGATCACATGACCATGGATGATATCGCGGCGCGCGGACTGGTTTTGCTGGGCTGTGGCAAGATGGGCTCGGCCATGCTGAAAGGCTGGCTGGCCGGTGGATTGCCGCCCGGATCGGTGCATGTGCGCGATCCTGCCCCGTCGGACTGGCTGCGCGGCACCGGGGTTCACATCAACGCGGACCTGCCCGCCGCACCGGCCATCGTTCTGATCGCCGTCAAGCCGCAGATGATGGCAGAGGCGCTGCCGGTGCTGGTGCCGATGGGGGGTGGCGGCACGCTGTTCCTGTCGGTCGCGGCGGGCACGCCGATCGCCACCTATGAGCGGGTGCTGGGGGCCGAGACGCCGATCATCCGCGCTATGCCGAACACGCCCGCCGCCGTGGGCCGCGGCATCACCGCGATCATCGGCAATGCGCGCACCAGTGCCGCCCATCTCGACGCGGCCGAATCCCTGCTGCGCGCGGTCGGACAGGTCGTGCGGCTTCGATCCGAATCGCAGATGGACGCCGTGACAGGTGTTTCGGGCTCTGGCCCGGCCTATGTGTTCCACATGATCGAATGTCTGGCCCGGGCTGGCGAGGCGCAGGGACTCGCGCCCGATCTGGCGCTGGACCTCGCCCGCGCGACGGTCGCGGGAGCGGGGGCGCTGGCGATGGAATCAGGCGAAAGCCCCGAGCAGTTGCGCATCAATGTCACCTCGCCCAATGGAACGACCCAGGCCGGTCTCGAAATATTGATGGACGAGGCGGACGGGCTGCCACCCTTGGTGGAAAGGACCGTCGCGGCGGCCGCCATGCGCGCGAAGGAACTGGCCAATGGCTGAGATCACGTTCGACGATTTTCTCAAGGTCGATATCCGCGTCGGCACCGTCACCCGCGCCGAACCCTATCCAGAGGCGCGCAAACCGGCGATTAAGCTCTGGGTCGATTTCGGCCCCGACCTGGGCGAGCGCAAATCCTCGGCCCAGATCACCGCGCATTACACGCCCGAGGCGCTGGTCGGCAAACAGGTGATCGCCGTGGTGAACTTCCCGCCCCGGCAGATCGGGAAATTCATGTCGGAATGCCTCGTTCTGGGCCTGTCTGACAGCGAGGGCGGAATCGTGCTACTCTCGCCGGACCTGCCTGTGCCGAACGGAGGACGCATGCATTGAAACGCCTGCTCATCACCCGCCGCCACCCCGAACGCATCATCGAAGCGGCGCGCGCGCTTTTCGACGTGACCCTGCGTGACAGCATCGAGCCGCTGTCACCGGACGAGACTCGCGCGGCCTTGACGGATTACGACGCGGTGCTGCCGACGCTGGGCGATGCCTTCCCGGACGAGATATTTGCCGCCATCGGCCGCCCCCGCGCGACCATCCTCGCCAATTTCGGCGTGGGTTATAACCATATCGACGTGGAATCCGCGCGCCTGCATGGGGTGACGGTCACGAACACGCCGGGAGCTGTCACCGACGCCACCGCCGATATCGCCATGATGCTGATCCTGATGAGCGCGCGCCGCGCCGGCGAAGGCGAGCGGATGCTGCGCGCAGGCCAATGGGTGGGCTGGAACCCGATGCAACTTCTGGGGATGCATGTGACCGGCAAGACCGTGGGCATCATCGGCATGGGCCGGATCGGCCAGGCCATCGCGCGGCGCTGTCATTATGGTTTCGGGATGAAGGTGATCTATGCCAACCGGTCCGAGAAGCGGATGGAATTTCCCGCCGAGCAGATGGCGCAGCATGAACTGGCGCGGCACGCCGATATCGTGGTGATGGCGGTGCCGGGCGGGCGCGAGACGCATCACCTGATTGGCGCGGGGTTCCTGTCCTCGATGCAGCCGCATGCGCATTTCATCAACATCTCGCGCGGAGACGTGGTGGACGAAAGCGCGCTCATTGCCGCGCTGGAGGACGGCCGGATCGGCGGGGCCGGTCTCGATGTCTACGAGCATGAACCGCATGTGCCCGAACGCCTGCGACGGATGGAGAATGCGGTGCTTCTGCCGCATCTCGGCACCGCAGCGCTCGATGTGCGCGAGGCGATGGGGATGATGGCGGTCGAGAACCTGCGCGCGCATCTCGAAGGCCGGAAGCCACCCAACGCGGTTTGACGCAGGGCGGCGGACGAGCCGAATTCTTTCGAAGAATTCGGTCCGGAATTTTTGAAAAATTCCGGGGCCGTGCGGGGGGCTGCGCTTCGCCTCTTGATTTCCCCGGTCCACTGGGGTGATCTGATGTGCAATCCGAGGGAGAGGTTCATGCATCAACCAGCCATCACCGGCACGGGTGTCTTCACGCCCGAACATGTCATCACCAATGAAGAACTGGTCGCCAGCTTCAACGTCTATGCCGAGAAGTGGAATGCCGCGCATGAAGACGCCATCGCCGCCGGAGAGGTCGAGGCGAAAGAGATGTCCTCGACCGGATTCATCCTCAAGGCCAGCGGAATCGAGCGGCGCCATGTGCTTGAGAAAGACGGCATCCTCGACCCCGACCGGATGTATCCGCATTTCCGCCAACGCAGCGACGATGAGCCGGGCCTGATGACCGAGATCGCCATGGACGCCTGTGAAAAGGCGCTGACACGAGCGGGGGTGCGGGCCGCTGAGATCGACCTTGTGATCTGCGCCGCCTCGAACTTGGAACGCGCCTATCCCGCGATCGGCGTGGAGATTCAAAAGGCGCTCGGCACGGGGGGATTTGCCTTTGACATGAACGTAGCCTGTTCTTCCGCCACCTTCGGCATCCAGGCCGCGGCCGACATGATCCGCGCGGGCAGCGTTCAGAAGGCGCTGTTGGTCAACCCCGAGATCACCAGCGGACACCTGGAGTGGCGAGACCGGGATTGCCATTTCATCTTCGGCGATGTCTGCACCGCGACGGTGCTGGAACGCGCCGAGGATGCGAAGGGGCCGCACTGGATCGTGCATTCTACCCGCTGTGCCACGGAATTCTCCAACAACATCCGCAACAACAACGGTTTCCTGCGCCGCAACCGCCCCGACGGCATGAAGGACCGGCGCGACATGCAGTTCATGCAGAACGGGCGCAAGGTGTTCAAGGAGGTCGTCCCGATGGTCTCGGACCATGTCGCGCACCATCTGGACGACGCGGGCTGGCAGGCGGGCGATCTCAAGCGGATGTGGCTGCATCAGGCCAACAAGGCAATGAACGATTTCATCGGCCGCAAGGTACTGGGCCGGGTGCCCGATCCCGAGGAACAGCCCAACATCCTTCAGGACTACGCCAACACCTCCTCCGCCGGGTCGATCATCGCCTTCGCCAAGCATTCGAATGACATGGCCAAGGGCGACAAGGGGCTGATCTGTTCCTTCGGCGCGGGCTATTCGGTCGGGTCGGTTCTGGTCGAGCGCGCCTGACGCTCAGAGTTTTCGCCGAAAAATCGTCTATTCCGCCACCGTCACGGCAACCGGCCCGAGGCTCGTGAAACCCGCTTCGAACCGCACCCCCGGCACGGCGTGGGCGACATCGCAGATCAGCCCCGTCGCGACCACGTCGCCCTTGTGCAGGCCCACGCCCCGGGCAGAGAGGTCATTGGCCAGCCATGTGATCACCGCATCCGCCCCGCCCATCGCGTTGGCCCCCACGCCTTCGGTCACCGCGACACCGTCGCGCCGCACGGTGACGCGCTCACCCGCCACATCGCGGCCCGGATCGAACTTCTGCCCTGCCCCGCAGATCAGCCCGCGATTGATCACCCCGTCGGCGGCCAGCCATTCGGCCACCTCACGGATGCCACCCGGCAGTCGCTTGTTGACCCATTCGAAGACTGGCAGCACTTCGCCCACCGCCGCCAGCACCTCGGCCCGTTCATAAGGCGCGTCGCGGGGCGCCAGGTCGGTCCGCATCCTCAGCCCGATCTCGGCTTCGAGAATGCCGAGATCGCCCTCGAACAGCGCGATCTCGGCCCCGCTCTCCCAGACCGACCCCTCGAACACCGGCCCCGCCAACGGCGCATCGACGCCACAGATCTCTTGCGCGCGCAGCGAGGTCAGCCCGACCTTCCAGCCCACCACCGGCGCGCCCATCGCCGCGACCATTGCTGCCTGGATCGCCAGCGCTTCGCCCATGTCGGGCGTCGCGCAGGGGTATTCGCCCAGTTTGCGCCCGGCGCGGCGCGCCTTGGCCAGGGCCCGGCCCACCGTTTCGATATCCATCCTTCGCCTCCCGCTATCCATCCACCCGCTCGCCCACCGCCGCGCGCCAATGCCGCCGACACAGGCTTTCATAGGTTTCGTTGCCGCCGATCTGCACCTGTTCACCACCGGTCACCACACCACCCTCGGCGTCGCGGCGCACCACCATCGTGGCCTTCCTGCCGCAATGGCAGATCGTGCGCACCTCGCGCATCTCGTCGGCCAGCGCCAGAAGCGCGGCCGAGCCGGGAAACAGTGCCCCGCGAAAATCGACCCGCAACCCGTAACACATCGCCGGCACACCCAGATCATCGACCACCCGGGCCAGTTGCCAGACCTGATCATGGGTCAGGAACTGCGCCTCGTCCACGAAAACACATGCAATTGGCGCCTCGGCCAGCCGGGCGCTCACCCGCGCGAAAAGATCGTCGCCCGCATCGAACATGTCAGCCTTGGCGCCGATCCCGATGCGACTGGCGATCCGCCCCTCACCCGCGCGGGTGTCGAGCCGCGCAGTCAGCAAATAGGGCTGCATGCCCTGTTCGCGGTAGTTATGCGCCGCCTGCAAGAGCACGGTCGATTTGCCCGCGTTCATGGTCGAATAGTTGAAAAACAGCTTGGCCATGGGCGCGGTTTATGCCGCCTTTTCACATGGGTGCAAGGCTCCTTCGCCGCCCTTGCACAACGATACGCGAAAAGGCATGAGCCGATTTCGGATATCTCGGGACGCTTGATGAATCGGATCGCCCCTCGGTCTCGACAGATTGGGAGCCGAAACGCCGCGACAATGGAGGATCGAGGCGCACGCGCTTTCGAGAGCCGTGATGGTGCAACCCTCGATCACGCTCCAGAAGGTCGGTCGTGTTGCCCCTCACCGCAGGCAGCCCGGCGGGCGGACAGACGCGCCGGACGAAAGCGCCCAGCGACACAGCAACGCACCTTGCGCCCCACGCACAGCCAGGGAAGAAAGCGGCGCGGTCCCAGCGCGATCATCAATCTGCCTGATGTGTCATGACCCCCTTCTTCATGATCACCGCATCAGCGCCTTTTGGCAAGGACGCGCCAATCGGCACCCGGATCGCAGACCCCGATGGCAGACGATAAGGCGGGCATCGCCAGCGCTCACGTTGCCCACAAGCGACCGGCTCCATGGACCGGAATCGGCAAGCACACTCGTGTTCAGCGCATTGCCATCCATCGTGCCGGCGTCGAAAAACGGACCATCGGCGGCGCCGATCACCGGTGCGCTGAGAACCATGCAGCGCGGCCAGGAGCGGCACCTTTGTTCGATCAGCTTGCGCGCCCCATCGCGGAGGACATCGGTGAACGGGTCGGGAGTACCCCCCCTTTCGGCAGATTGCCGCGCAATCGCCTGTCGGCAAGGGATGGATCGGGCAGCTGCGTGGTGGTAGTCTCCTGCCTGTGGCATATCTGAACCGCGCCGGGTTTGCCGGAGGCTCCAACTCTTGAGTAGGATGGAGCATGATGAGCAAAACAACGAACAAGTATTCCCCAGAAGTGCGCGAGCGTGCCGTTCGCCTGGTTCTGGACAATCAAAGGCAGCATGAGAGCCGCTGGTCGGCGATCCTGTCGATTTCCTCGAAGATCGGCTGTGCGCCGCAGACACTGAACGAATGGGTCAAGAAGGCCGAGGTGGATCGTGGCGCGCGAACAGGTGTCACGACCGAGATGGCCGAGAAGATGAAGGCTTTGGAACGCGAGAACCGCGAGCTGAAGCAGGCCAATGAGATCCTGCGCAAGGCGTCCGCATATTTTGCCCAGGCGGAG
>JAABTV010000060.1 GCA_011389685.1 Paracoccaceae bacterium | reverse complement strand
CGCCCGCCACCCCGCCCGACCGCGACGCCCGGCTGTGACGCCTCAGAGCGGCGAATTCCCGCGGGACAGGGTAACGTTTGGGCAAGTGACGTGATTCTTGATCTGGAACAAGGAGGGCGAGACAACGTCATGTATTTTGCATATGCAGCATGATAGGATTGCGGCGCAGCAAAGGATGAGGCCCCCATGTTCAAACGCCCCCTCGAGACATTGTTCAACCCGCGCGGCATCGCGGTTTTCGGTGCCAGCGAATCGCCCACGAGTGTCGGTTCGAAGGTGCATGCCAATCTCATGGCTGGCGGGTTCGAGGGGCCGGTGGTGCCGGTCAATCCGAAATACGAGAGCGTGCGCGGGCAGGTCTGTTACCCCTCCATCGCCGAAGTGCCCGACCGGATCGACCTTGCCGTGATCGCGACGCCGGCGGCGACGATCCCGGATATCCTGCGGGATCTGGGCGCGGCGGGTGTCGAGGCGGCGATCGTGCTTTCGGCCGGGTTCCGCGAAGTTGGGGAGGACGGCCGCAAGCTCGAAGCGAAGCTCAAGGAGGCGGCGCGCAAGGCGGGGGTGCGGTTTTTGGGGCCCAATTGCGTCGGGCTGGTGCGGCCATGGCTGGGGATGAACGCGACCTTCCTCAATTCCGATGCGCCCGAGGGGCGGCTGGCGGTGGTGTCGCAATCCGGCGCGCTGTGTTCGGCCATCGTCGACTGGGCGGGGCCGCATCATCTGGGGTTCTCGGCCATTGTCAGCCTCGGCAATTCGGCCAATGCGGATTTCGGCGATGTGCTGCATTTCCTGTCGACCGATCCCAAGACCGACGCGATCCTGCTTTACGTCGAGGGGATCAACAATGCGCCGGGGTTCCTGAGTGCCTTGCGGATCGCGGCGCGCTCGAAGCCGGTGATCGTGTTGAAATCGGGGCGCCATGCGGCGAGTTCGAAGGCGGCGAACACCCATACCGGGGCTTTGATCGGCTCGGACGCGGTGTTCGATGCCGCGCTGTCGCGGTCGGGTGCTGTGCGGGCCACGACATTCGGGCAGCTTTTCGCCGCAGCCGAGATCCTGTCGGCGGGCAAGCGGGCCGGGGGCAAGCGGCTGGGGATCGTGACCAATGGCGGGGGGGCCGGGGTTCTGGCTGCCGACCGGGCCGGCGATCTGGGGCTCGATGTGGCGCCGATCACCGAAAAGACGGTGAAGGCGCTCGACAAGGTTCTGTCGCCCTATTGGAGCCATGGCAACCCGATCGACATCCTGGGCGATGCCTCGGCGGAAGCCTATGGCGTGGCACTGAAGGCGAGCCTCGATGATCCCAATCTCGACGGCGTTCTGGTGATGCTGACCCCGCAGGCCATGACCGAGGCGAGCGCGGCGGCGCGGGCGGTGGTCGATGCGGTGCCCAAGCGCGGCAAGAAGCCGGTTCTGGCCTGCTGGATGGGCGAAACCTCGGTTTCCGAAGGGCGGCGCATCCTGAGCGAGAACGGCATCCCGGATTTCATCACGCCCGAGCGCGCGGTCGAGGCGTTTTCCTATCTGGCGCAGCATCACCGGCACCAGCGGCTGGCGCTGGAAGTGCCCGAGCCGCTGACCGAGGTGGCCGACCCGGACCTGATGGGCGCGCGGATGATTATTGACACGGCGCTGCGCGATGGGCGGCACATGCTCAACGATATCGAGAGCAAGGCGATCTTGCGCGCCTTCCGCATCCCCACCAACATGACGATCGAGGCCGACAGCGCCGGTGACGCGCTGGTTGCCGCCGAGACGGTGGGTTTTCCGGTGGCGATGAAGATATTGAGCCCGGACATTTCGCACAAGTCTGATGTGGGGGGCGTGATACTCAACCTGATGAACGCGGGCGACGTGATGACGGCATGGCGTCAGATCACCGAGCGGGCCAAGGCGCTGCGCCCGGAGGCGCGGATCGAGGGAGTGACCATCGAGCGGATGGCGCAGGTGGACGATGCGCGCGAACTGGTGGTGGGGGCGAGCCGCGATCCGGTTTTCGGTCCGGTCATCATGTTCGGCGCGGGCGGCACGATGGTCGAGATCCTGCGCGACAACGCGGTGGCGCTGCCGCCGCTCAACGCGGTGCTGGCGAACCGGCTGATTGACCGGACGCATGTGTCGCGGTTGCTCGATGCGTTCCGCGACCGCCATGCGGTCAAGCGGGAGGCGGTGGTCGAGGTGCTGCTGCGGGCGTCTGACATGGTGTGCGAGTTGCCTGAAATCACGGAACTCGATCTCAACCCGCTGTTTGCCGGGCCCGAAGGGGTGTTGTCGGTCGATGCGCGGATCGTGATCAAGCGCCCGCCGAGCAAGGACGGCCCCTATGATCACATGGCCATCCATCCCTATCCGCGGCACCTGGTCAAGGAGGCGCATCTGTCGGACGGGCAGATCCTGACGATCCGGCCGATCCGGCCCGAGGACGCGGAATCCGAGCGCAATTTCGTACGCGATCTGTCGCCGCAGGCCAAGCGGTTCCGGTTCATGGGCACGATCAACGAATTGTCGGCCGAGATGCTGGCACGGTTCACGCAGATCGACTATCGCACCGAGATGGCGCTGGTGGCCCTTGTCGGCGAGGAGGGCCAACAGAAACAGGTCGGCGTGGCGCGGTATGCGATCAATCCCGACCGGCGCAGTTGCGAATTCGCGGTGGTGGTGAACGACAAGCTGCAGCATCAGGGCATCGGCACGCGGTTGATGAAGGCGCTGATGGATGCGGCGCGCGATCACGGGCTGGTGTCGATCGAGGGCACGGTGCTGCGTGAAAACAGCCAGATGCTGCACCTGATGGAGGAGCTCGGCTTTCATAGCGAACGCTCGTCGGAGGATCCCGAGATCGTGGTGGTTGAGCGGGAATTGTGAGGTCATGTGCCGGTGCCGGTGAACCGGTGCGGGCGCGGGAGGAGGACAAGATGCTGGCATTCATTTCGCACGCCGAGTGCATGGAGCACGACACGGGCAAGCTGCACCCCGATCAGCCGGAGCGAATTTCGGCGATCGAGAACCAGTTGATCATGTCGGGGCTGGATTTCGTGCTGCGCCGGTATGACGCGCCAAAGGTGACGCGCGCGCAGTTGGAGCGGGTGCATGACGTTTCCTATCTCGACCGGATCCATGCGCTGGAACCGGTGAGCGAGCCGGTCGAGATCGACGGCGACACGGTGATGTCGCCGGGCACCCTTGCGGCGGCGGAGCGGGCGGCGGGGGCCGGTGTTCTGGGGGTCGATGCGATCATGGCGGGCGAGGTGCACGCGGCGTTCTGCGCGGTACGCCCGCCGGGGCACCATGCCGAGCGCGGTCGTGCGATGGGGTTCTGCCTGTTTGACAATATAGCGGTGGCGGCGGCGCATGCGCTTGAAGCGCACGGGCTGAGCCGGGTGGCGATTGTCGATTTCGACGTGCATCACGGCAACGGCACCGAGGATATTTTTCGCGACGAACCGCGGGTGTTGTTCTGTTCGTCGTTCCAGCATCCGTTCTATCCGTTCACGGGCCACGCGTCGGACAGTGCGAACCTTGTCGATGTGCCGCTCGCCGCGGGGGCGGGGAGCGCGGAGTTCCGCGCCGGCGTGCGCGAGCACTGGCTGCCCGCGCTTGATGCCTTCGCGCCCGAGTTCCTGTTCATTTCAGCCGGGTTCGATGCCCATGTGGCCGATGACATGTCGCATCTGCAACTGACCGACGGCGATTACACCTGGGTCACGCAGGAGCTTGTGGCGGTGGCGCGGCGGCATGCGGGCGGGCGCGTCCTGTCGATGCTGGAAGGCGGCTATGAGCCCGGGGCGCTGGCCCGCAGCGTGGTGGCGCATATGAATGTGCTGATCGGGTAGGCCGGCCCGGTTGAGGGTTGAAAAAGACGGGTCGGTCTGCTCAATGCCGGATCAGTGTCCCGAACCGGGTCAACAGGAAGGCGCGAGATGCAGCGAACCCAGAGAATCGCCGCGGGCAGCATTCTGATCGGGCTGGTGGTTCTGGCGCTCAAGCTTGTGGCCTGGGCGATGACCGGGTCGGTGGCGCTGCTTTCGGATGCGATGGAGAGCATCGTCAACGTGGCCACCGCGATCGCGGCGCTGATCGCGATCCGCATCGCGGCGCGTCCGGCCGACAGCAATCACCCCTATGGCCACCACAAGGCCGAGTTCTTCAGCGCCGTGCTGGAGGGGGTTCTGATCATCGTCGCGGCGCTGTTCATCCTGCGCGAAGCGGCGCAGGCGTTTCAGAACCCGCGGATTCTGGACGCGCCGTTGACAGGGCTGGCGGTCAACGTGGCTGCGAATATCGTCAACGGGATCTGGTGCTGGGTCCTGTTGCGGCAGGGGCGCCGGCTGCGCTCGCCTGCGCTGGTGGCGGATGGGCGGCATCTGCTGAGCGATGTCGTCTCGTCGGTCGGCGTGGCGGGGGGGGTGTTGCTGGCGATCCTGACCGGCTGGGCGCTGCTCGATCCGATCCTTGCGGCGCTGGTGGCGGTCAATATCCTGTGGTCGGGATGGAAGGTGGTCTCGGCCAGCCTGAGCGGGCTGATGGACGAGGCGGTGCCCGAGGGCGAGCTCGACCAGATCCGGGCGGTGATTTCCGATGCGGCGGAGGGCGCGATCGAGGCGCATGACCTCAAGACGCGACAGGCGGGGCAGGCCACCTTCATCGAGTTTCACCTGGTGGTGGACGGCGACACGTCGGTGTCGTCGGCGCATGACATATGCGACCGGATCGAGCGGGCCTTGCATGCGGAGTTCGCGGATGCGCAGATCACCATCCATGTCGAGCCCGAGGACAAGGCCAAGCATTCGGGGGTGGTGGTGCTGTGAGCCGGGCGCCCGACATGTGCGTAGAATCAAGGAAATATGATTTGATTTCAAGGGAGTGCAGGACATGGACGGAAAGCTTTTACTGATCATCATCGACGGGGTGCCGCTGCGCAATTTCCGGCGGCTTTTCGGTAACCTCGAAGGCTGGGTCGAGAGCGGGGAGGCGCAGCGCTTTGCCCATCGCGCGGCGCTGCCGTCGATCTCGGCGAGCTGTTATGCCACGATCCACACCGGGGTTCCGGCGCAGGAGCATGGCTGCACCGGCAATGGCAACGTGTTTCGCCTGTCGCACCCGGACGTGTTTTCACAGGTGCGCAAGGCGGGTGGCGTGACCGGGGCGGTGGCGCACAGTTTCTGGAGCCAGTTCTTCAACCGCTCGCCCTTCGATTTCGTGCGCGACATCGAGTATGACGAGCCTGACAACGCGACCATCAATCACGGCCGGTTCCATTCGATGACGGGCTATGGCCTGATCAACCAGATGACGCCGTCGGATGTCGATCTTTATGCCACGCTGACCAGCCTGTGCCAGAGATTTTCGTTGAATTACGGGCTGTTGCATACATGCACGCTGGACAGCATGGGGCATCGCTTTTTCCATGAGAGCCAGGAGATGGACCATGCCTGCGCGGTGATGGACGAGATGCTGGCGCCGTTCATTCCGCAATGGCGGGCGGCGGGATACGAGGTCATCGTGACCGCCGATCACGGCCAGGACGAGCGCGGGCATCATGGCGGGCGGGGTGATTTTCAGCAGCTGACGGCGATGTATTATTTCGGACCCGCGCAGGGGCCGGAGCGCGATTCCGAGATCGCGCAGGTGCAGATCGCGCCCACGATCCTGAGCCGGTTGGGGGCCGGGATTCCCGAGACGATGAAGGGCGAGGTGTTCCTGCGGTGACACCGGACGGGGCGGCGGGTTGAGATTTCCCTGCCGCATCGTCCCGCCGGGTTAACGGGGGTCTTTCGGCGAAAGATCGGGGGGCGACATCCGGCTGCTCTCCGGCTGTCGGGCGTATGACATGCGACGGCGTATGGTGGGGCCGCGAAAAGCGTTAACGCGCCGTGCGGTCCCACGTCGGTCACAGGGGCCCGACCCTTCTCGTATCCCCCGTTTGCGATGTTGCTCCTGCCTTGGCCTTGAGCCGGGGCGGGTGGCAAAGGTGAGAGGCCCCGGCTCAAGGTCGAGGCGGGTTTGATCGAATTCGCCCCACCCGGAACGGCGGCGAAGCCGCCCGGGCAGCACACGGCCGCCCCCCGGCCGGGTGCTTTTGAGGGGTTGCGCCCCGCTTCGGGCAGGGGATGGTATTGCAACATAAACTGCCCAACGCTGACGTTGCGAGCACCCGACCGCGGCCCTGTGCTGCCCTTTCGTTGGGCACGAGACGAATCCGATTTGCTTGCAACCCGCCCTAGCCGCCGCAAATGCCTTGGAGCCTGAGCCAGTCGGCGTCCGAGATCAGCGGGCCGGGGGGATTGTTGGCAAAGGGGTCGGCCTCGATCAGGCCGAGCGTGGTTTCGCCGGTGATGTCGCTGGCATAGGCGTAAGGGGTCGAGCGCACCGACCAGGCGGCGAAGCCGGCGAGCAGGGCCGCGTCGGTGAGCGGGGTCGGCGGGGCGGTGAGCAATGCCTCGCCATAGCGGTCGAGCATCTCGTCGGAGAGCCGACCGGTGGTCAGCAGGCGCAGGCTGGCCATCATGCCCAGGTGGTCGAGCATGCGGCGCAACGGGTCGTCGATCCGGGCGCGCAGATGTTCGCCGATGATATGGCCGGCGACCACGTCGGGGCCTTCGTGATCCTCGAACAGGATGCGATTGAGCAGGATGATGTTGCCGGGCAGATGCGTCGCCTCGCGCACCCCGCCGCGCAGCGCGACGAGCCGCGACGGCCCCTCGGGGGCGGGCAGGCGGGCCGAGAGCCGGGTCAGCGCCGGCAGGGCCTGGGCGTCGTTGCAGGGCGGGCCGGCGACGCGGCGGATACGCGACAGGAGCGCGGTGCCGATCTCGGCGCGCTTGACCTCGGGGACGACGCTGACGGCGTGATCGCGCAGCGCCCCGGGCAGCCAGAAGATGCCGAGCGCGGCAATGGCGCCGATCGAGAGCAGAAGGCCGATCAGGCGCAGCCGTCCGGGCCGGGGGCGGGCGCGTTCGACCGCGTTGCGCAGGGTTTCGATGGCGGCGATCATCTCGGCCTCGTCCTCGGGCAGTTCGAGGGTCTCGCCGGGGTCGCCATCGGGGTGGAAGATCGCCGGGTGATGGCCCGGGTTGGCGCGCGCGACGGCGGGGATCGACCAATGCGCCAGGGCGCTGTCGTTCCTGTCGGTGATGGTGAGCGTCGCCTCGCCGATCGAGACGATCACCTCGCGGCGCTGCTCGTCCGGGTTTGGACGCCACAGACCGGTGGCCTCGATCCGGTCATATGCACTGAGTGCGGTCATGTTCGGGCCTGCCCTGCCTCGTTCCTTGAAACGTTAGCATGGGCGGGACCGGGGGGGCAATTGCCATGGGGGGGTGGGGCCGAGTACCGGGGAGGTATGCGTGGGTTACTGAATGCCGAAGTTTGCACGGATGCTGTCAATCGAGAGGTCTGAAACACCAATTGGCTCACACGGTCTTCGCCCTCGAATGCCCGAACGCAATGTTGATGGCCTGCGTTGGGTTGATGAATTGCGTCCCGTCTCCTTCAGCTTCTTCTGTGCCCATTGGAGTTCGGCTTCGGTCACAGCGGAACTAGGTCCATGCACTGGTAACAGGTAGAAATTCCATTGATCGGGTTCCCTGTGATCGGCCGTTGCAATGTCGGTAACAGGATGGTGGCACAAGATGAACAGGTCGCACAGAAAGCCCTCGGTTTCACAAGGGATGCCCGGGTTGTCGCGTTCGAAGTAATAGGGTTTCTTGCGCCATGTGAGCGAGAAAAGAGGGTCTGTTATTTGACCATTGGCCTGATTCCAACTTTGCAGGGAGGCGCTGTTCTTGACCTGGATACGGATGCGCTCGGGAAACATGGCGCGGCTGTCGCCGATTTGCAGATCCCATGACAACCCGGTGCTTGCACATTCGGGCCCCAAGGCTTCGGCAATCATGAACTCGCACCACAGGCCGCGAAGAGTGTTGTCTATCAGAGGTCTGGAAAATGCCTCGGCAAAGAAACGTTGTTTTACGGATTCAGTGGTGATGTGTCGTTCCATACTAAGTCAAGTATGGCGTTTGACAACATATTTTTCCACGAAAATGTTGTTGTATGCCGAAGGATTGAGAGAGGTCCGTTGAGGAGCTATCCGCCCGGGCCGCTTGCGGTCCGCGCATGCGCCCGCCCGCCCCACAGGCGGGCACATTCGCGCCCATCTCGGGCGGGCGCGTGCCCATGCGGGAAGCGTTCCGGCTCCGGTTGCCCCTGGATCAGGCGCAGCGTTCGCCGGTGCCCTCGACCTTGAAGCCCAGCTTGCGGAAGAACGCGGCGGCGGGGCAGAGGCCGGTGAAGGCGGATTGGAAGAGGTTGGCGCCGACGAAGACGGTGAGCCAGACAAAGGCCGGGTGGACGAAATAGGTGAGCCCGAGCGAGAGCAGCACCATGAAGCCGGCGAATGCCATGACGGCCTGGGAAACGGTCATTGTTGAGATCCTTTCAAGACGATTCCATTTATTATATTCAACATATGGAATATTTTCATGGATCGCAAGAGGCAGGTGGTCGCAGGGGGCGGGCAGGTTGGAATCCGTTCCGGTTCGACACGGGCTAGGAAAGACCCTGCATCGCCAATACCGTGGCCGCTCTTCGCCCTCTCGGGACATGGGCGATGCATAATGTGTCAGGACTTTCCCGAAACGCCTTGATGTCTGCCCGATCCGCGCGACAGGCGCTGCTTGCGCCGCCGCTGCACCTCCATCGCCACATAGGCAGCAGCCATCAGCGCGAGAACGGCCGTGACACTCAGCACATACCAGTTCGCCAGCCTGCCATCCTTGAAATCCTGCGGAGCCATGATGGCCGCCACAAGAAAGAGAAAATGCCACAGAGCGATGCTCTCAACGCCGATGCGCCAGGCGCTCCACCGTGTTTCGAACGAGATGTAGATGTTGGCAACGGCAAGCAGGGCGCCCCAACCGGCCAGCAGGCGGGCCGTGAGGTAGGAAAGCGGCCACGGCCAGAACGCGATCAACACGGAGGGTCGCAGGAAGCCCGCGACGACGACAGCCGCCATCGCCAGGCCGAACAGGCGCACCCCGATGCGAAACGCCCGGGCGACCTCGACATCGTCGGGTTCCGGCAGGCGGGGATCGGCCCTGCGGTTATAGAGCCAGATCAGCGGGACGAGGATGGGCGTGACCAGGTAAAGCCCGAGCCAGAGCTGGAACGGCAGGTCATCGAGCGCGTAGCGATTCCAGTGCAGCCAGGTCACGAGCAACATGGAAATCGTGAAGGCGGTCACCGATGGAAACCCCAGCGCGACGCGATGCCAGCGTTTCCCGGCGAGAACATGCGCAAAGAAATAGGCGCCCCCAAGATACCCCGCCCCGACATAGGCCGCCATCACGGATGGGGTGATCCTGTAGGCGAACCTTTCGCCGGAGTCCTCGGGAAAGAAGAACAGGATGAGAAATGCGAGCAACAGGAACGGGATGATGATTCCCGCGACGAGACGGGTCAGCAGATAGATCCGGTTGCTTCTCGAACCCTGCATGGTTGCTGTCCCCAACGGCACCTTTCAAGGGGCCTGCGTTCACCGTAACACAGGCTTGGCCCGATCCGAAAGGGTGCTGCCCGGGCGGATTTGCCGAAACCGAACGATGTGTTCTGCCCGCCCCGGCCTTGAGCCGGGGCGGGTGTTTCCAGGCAAACGTGACAGGCCTAACTGTACGTGAGCGCCTTGCGCAGTTCGAATTTCTGGATCTTGCCGGTCGAGGTCTTGGGCAGTTCGGTAAAGATCACCTGTTTGGGGGTCTTGAAGCCGGCCAGTTTGGTTCGGGCGAAGGCGATGATCTCGTCCTCGGTTGTCGTGGCGCCGTCCTTCAATTCGACGAAGGCACAGGGCACTTCGCCCCATTTCTCGTCCGGTCTGGCCACCACCGCGCAGAGCGAGACGGCGGGGTGCATCATCAGCACGCCCTCGACCTCGACCGAACTCACGTTCTCGCCGCCGGAGATGATGATGTCCTTGGAGCGGTCGAGGATCTTCATGTAGCTGTCGGGGTGCTGGATGGCGAGATCGCCGGAATGGAAATAGCCGCCGCGGAACGACTCGGCGGTGGCTTGCGGGTTCTTGAAATAGCCTTTCATCACCGCGTTGCCGCGGAACATGATTTCGCCCTGCGTGGTCGAGTCCATCGGCACCTGTGTCATGGTTTCGGGGTCCATGACGGTGCTTTCCTCGATCATCGGCATCATGACGCCGGTGCGGGCCTTGATCTCGTATCGGTCCGCGTCGGGGAGGTCGTCCCATTCCGCCTTCCACGTGCATTCGGTGGCCGGCCCATAGGTTTCGGTGAGGCCATAGACCTGCGTCACGTTGAAACCCAAGGGTTCGATCGCGCGCAGCGTGGCGGCGGGGGGCGGTGCGCCTGCGGTGAAGACCTCGACCACGTGATCGAAGCGGCGGCGCTCGCCCTCGCGGGCGTTGACGATGGCATTGAGCACGATCGGCGCGCCGCCGAAATGGGTCACGCCCTCGTCGGCGATGGCGTCGTAGATGTTCTTCGCGGTGATGTCGCGGCAACAGACCACGGTGCCGCCCAGCAGCGGCATCATCCAGGTGTGGCACCAGCCGTTGCAGTGAAACAGCGGCACGATGGTGAGGTATTTGGGGTGCAGCACCATGCGCCAGCTCACCACCTGGGCATAGGTGCTCATGCAGGCGCCGCGATGGTGATAGACCACCCCCTTTGGCCGCCCGGTGGTGCCGGAAGTGTAGTTGAGCGCGATGCTTTCCCATTCGTCCCCGGGCATGATCCAGTCGAAATCGGGATCGCCGGTTGCCAGAAGACCCTCGTATTCGAGGTGGTCGCCGGTGGCGGGATAACCGGCTTGCGGGTCGGCGACTTCGACCAGTTTGGGGGCGGGGGCGTCCATCTCGGCGATGGCTTGCGTGACCAGCGGCAGGGCGGCGGTATCGACCAGGACCACCTTGGCGCCACCATGGCTGAGGATATAGGCGATGGTGCCGGGATCGAGGCGGGTGTTGATCGCGTTGAGGATCGCACCGCACGCGGGCACGCCGAAATGCGCCTCGGCCTGCGCGGGCAGGTTTGGGATGACGCTGGCCACAACGTCGCCCGGCGCGACGCCGAGCCCGGCGAGGGCCGAGGCCAGCCGGGTGCAGCGCGCGTGATACTCGGCATAGGTCTTGCGGTGGCTGCCATAGACCACGGCGGGGTGATCGGCGAAGATTTCGCGCGCGCGCCGCAGATGCGACAGCGGTGTCAGCGGCACATGGTTTGCGGCGGTTTTTTCAAGCCCGGTTTCGTCGTTGAGCCAGCCCATTTCGATCCTCCCTCTTGGTTCCGTTCCTGACGGTTCGGGACAGATTATTGCGCGAAACCCGGCTTTGGAAGGCCGGAAATATCACGATGGTTGGATTGTGTGTGGCGGTCGGGTTGCGCGCACTTGCCCGGGGCGCGCGAATCCGGTTGAAGGGGCAAGGCGAGACGCGGGGGCAAGGATGCAGCAAGCGCGCGATCATGGCGGGGGTGTCGATGCGGCGCGCGCCCGGTGGGGCGGGGCGCGGGGCGCGTGGATCGACCTTTCCACGGGGATCAACCCGGTGCCTTACCCGGTGGGTTCATTGCCGGAGGGGGCGTGGACGGCGCTGCCCGATGCCGGGGCGCAAGCGCGGCTGATCGCGGCGGCGCGGGCGTTCTGGGGTGTGCCGAAAGGATTAGAGATCGTGGCGGCGCCGGGGGCGTCGGCGATCATCGCGGCGCTGCCGGGGCTGTGGCCGGTGGGGCGCGTCGATGTGCCGGGGCCGACCTATAACGAGCATGAGGCGGCGTTTTGCGCCGGCGGCTGGGAGATCGGGGAAGGGGGCGAGGCGCGGGTGATCGTGCATCCCAACAACCCGGATGGGCGGCTCTGGTCGGTGGACGCGTTGGACGCGCCGCGCATGGTGATCGACGAAAGTTTCTGCGACGTGGTGCCGGGGCGCTCGCTGGTGGGGGCGGCCGGGCCGGGGCGAATCGTGCTCAAGAGTTTCGGCAAGTTTTGGGGGCTGGCGGGTCTGCGGCTGGGCTTTGCGATCGGTGCAGAGGGCGAGATGGCGCGGCTGCGCGCGCGGCTGGGGCCCTGGGCGGTGTCGGGCCCGGCGCTGGAGATCGGCGCGCGGGCGCTGGAGGATCGGGCATGGGCCGAGGCGACGCGGGCGCGGCTGGCGGCGGATGCGGCGCGGCTCGATGCGTTGATGGTGGCGCATGGCAGGTGCGCGGGTGGCACCGACCTGTTTCGGCTTTACGAGGTGGCGGATGCGGCGGCGTTTCAGGATCGGCTTGGCCGGGCGCATGTGTTGAGCCGGATCTTTCCCTATTCGGATCGCTGGCTCAGGCTGGGCCTGCCGGGGCCGGACGGCTGGGCGAGGCTGGAGGAAGCGTTGTGAGCCTTGTTCTCGGGTTGATCCTCGATGCGATCTTCGGTGAGCCGCGCGCGGTCTGGGACCGGGTGCCGCACCCGGCCGTTTTGATGGGGCGGGCGGTGGCGTGGTGCGATGCGCGGTTCAACCGGGGCGAGGCGCGGCGGGCGCGGGGCGTGGCCGTGATGGTTGGGCTGGGGCTTGGCGCGTGTTGGCTGGGCGCGGTGTTGCAGGCGCTGGGCGGGCTGGTCGAGGCGCTGGTGATCGCGGTTCTGGTGGCGCAACGGTCATTGGTCGATCATGTGCGGGCGGTGGCCGATGGGTTGCGCCTGTCGCCGGGCGAAGGGCGGCGCGCGGTGGCGCGGATCGTGGGGCGCGATACGGATGCGATGGACGGGGGCGCGGTGGCGCGGTCGGCGATCGAGAGCGCGGCGGAGAATTTCAGCGACGGGGTGCTGGCGCCAGTGTTCTGGTATCTGGTGGCGGGGTTGCCGGGGCTTCTGCTTTACAAGATGACCAACACCGCCGACAGCATGATCGGGCATCGCACCCCGCGCCATGGTGCCTTTGGCTGGGCGGCGGCGCGGTTCGACGATCTGCTCAACATCATTCCCGCGCGGCTGGCGGCGGTCATCATCGCGGGGCTTTACGGGCAATGGGGCGCGTGGGGCGCAATCGTGGCGGATGCGCGGCGGCACCGTTCGCCCAATGCCGGCTGGCCCGAGGCAGCGATGGCGCGGGCGCTGGGCGTGGCGCTGTCGGGGCCGCGCTCCTATGGCGGCGAGATGCGCGCGTTCGCTTGGGTGAATGGCGGCGGGCTGCGCGATCCGGGGGTGCGCGAGATCGAGGCCGCATGTGCGGTGCTCTGGCGGGCCTGGGCGGTGGTGCTGGTGGTGGCCGTGGTGGTATGGGTTTCGTGACTGGCCGTTGATGCGGCAAGTGTTAAGGTGATGACAGGAATTTCATGCCAAGAGGTTGAACATGCGTCTATTCTCCGTGCTTTTCATCGCGCTGCTCGCGTCTGGTCCGGTCTCGTCCCAAGCCTCTTGCGGCGGGGCGTTTTCGGCCTTCGTCGATGATCTGGCCGGCGAGGCGGTGGCCAGGGGGCATGACCCGGCCATCGTGGCGCGGTTCTTTGCATCGGTGCGCCAAGACCCCAAGGTTCTCGCGGCGGATCGTCGGCAGGGGGTGTTCCAGATGGATTTCACGTCCTTTGCGCGGCGGTTGATTTCGGCCAATCGGCTCAACACCGGGCGGGCCAAGGCGCGGCAATACGCGGGACTGTTCGACCGGATCGAGGCGGAGTTCGGCGTGTCGCGCGGGGTTCTTCTGGCGTTCTGGGCGTTCGAGACGGATTACGGCGGGTTCCAGGGCGATTTCAACACGCTCAACGCGCTGGTGACGCTGGCGCATGATTGCCGGCGGCCGCATCTTTTCCGGCCACAGATCTTCGCGGCGCTGGAGCTTTACGAGCGTGGCGATTTCGACCCGGCGCGCACCACCGGGGCCTGGGCCGGGGAGATCGGGCAGGTGCAGATGCTGCCGCGCGATATCCTCGAAAACGGGGTCGATGGCGATGGCGACGGGCATGTGCGGCTCAAGGCGTCGGCGGCGGATGCACTGATGTCGGGGGGCAAGATGCTGCAAAGCCTGGGCTGGCGCGCGAAAGAGCCGTGGTTGCAGGAGGTGGTGCTGCCCGCCGGGCTGGATTGGTCGAGGACGGGGCTTGAGACGCAACTGCCCGCCAGCGCATGGGCGGCGATGGGGGTGCGTGCCCGCGAGGGGCGGCTGGCCGATTTGCCGGGGTCGGTGATCCTGCCGCAGGGGCGGAATGGGCCGGCTTTTCTGGCCTATCCGAATTTCCGCGTCTTTTTCGAGTGGAACCAGAGTTTCACTTATGTGCTGACCGCGGCCTATTTCGCCACCCGTCTTGAGGGGGCGCCGGTGTTCGATCCGGGCAATCCCGCGCCGGGGCTGTCGGGGAACGAGATGAAGGCGCTGCAACGCAAGCTCGCTGCGCGCGGGTTCGACGTGGGCGGGATCGACGGCATCCTCGGGGCGGGCACCCGCGCGGCGGTGCGCGCGGTGCAGGCCGAGATGGGGCTGCCGGTGGACGGCTGGCCGACGCGGGCCTTGCTGGGGCGATTGTGAGCGGGGTCGCCTTCCGGGCGTTGCAAGGTGAGTCGCGGGTGGGGCGGAGTTGTCATTCCTTTCATCAGGGCGGGTTGCGTTTGATCGAACTCGCCCCGCCCGGAACGGCGGCGTAAGCCGCCCGGGCAGCACACGGCCGCCGCCCGGCCGGGTGCTCTTGAGGGGGTGCGCGTCGCTTCAGGCCGTGGATGACGTTGCGGGATAAATCGCGCAGCACTGATGTTGTGAGCACCCGACCGCGGCCGTGTGCTGCCCTTTCGTTGGGCGTCAGCAGAATTCCATTCGACCCAACATGCTGTAGAGCGTGTTGCACTCGATCAAACGCGACACGCCATGGGCGCATGATCGCGGCGCGTCAGGTGTCGTTCAGGTGGTTGCGGAAGGCGGCGATGACCTGTTCATAGACGCCGCGTTTGAACGGCACGATCTGGCTCAGCACCTCGTCGGGGGGCAGCCAGCGCCATTGCGAGAATTCCTGATGGTCGTCGGCGTCGATGCGGACCTGGTCGTCGGTGCCGTGAAAGCGCAGCAGGAACCATTTCTGCTCCTGCCCCTTGTAGCGCCCGTTCCAGATGCGCGGCACGATGTCATGCGGCAGGTCATAGGCGATCCAGCCATCGGTTTCGGCCTCGATCGTGACCAGATCGCGGGTGACGCCGGTTTCCTCTTCCAGCTCGCGCAGGGCCGCGTCGCGCGGGGTTTCACCCGCGTCGATCCCGCCCTGCGGCATCTGCCAGGCGGGAACGTCACTGTCCACCCGCTGGCCGACGAAGGCATCGCCCGCCTGATTGACCAGCATCACGCCCACGTTGCGCCGATAGGGCAGCGCCGCGATATCCTCGGGGGGTTTCATGGCCGCGCCGCCCCCTTGGTCAGTCTTTCGGGCCGAGCTTGGTCAGCCCCTTGAGGATGTCGATGGCATAGGCCAGTTGATAATCCTCCTCGCGCAGCCTGGCGGCGGCCTCGGCGCGGGCGCGGTCCTCTTCGATCTGGCGGATTTCATCCTCGCTGAGCGAATCGTTGTTGAGACGTCCGCGCAGGTCGGCCTCGGAGCGGGAGGGGCGCGGCGGTGTCGCCTCTTCCTCTTCGGTGACCGGGTTGCGCCGGGGCTGGGCCACGATGATGTCGGGCGAGACGCCGAGCGCCTGGATCGAGCGGCCAGAGGGCGTGTAATAGCGCGCGGTGGTGAGCCGCATCGCGCCGTCGCCCCGCAGCGGCATGACGGTCTGGACCGAGCCCTTGCCGAAGCTCTTGGTGCCCACCACGATGGCGCGGCGGTGGTCCTGAAGCGCGCCGGCGACGATTTCGGACGCCGAGGCGGAGCCGCCATTGATCAGCACGACGATCGGCTTGTCCTGTGCCAGGTCGCCCTCGGTGGCGTTGTAGCGGTCGCCATCCTCGGGGTTGCGGCCACGGGTCGAGACGATTTCGCCGGTGTTGAGGAAGGCGTCCGAGACCTTGATCGCCTGGGTCAGCAACCCGCCGGGATTGTTGCGCAGGTCGAGCACGAAGCCGTTCACCTTGTCGATGCCGCCGGCCTCCTCGATCTCCTTGGCGATGCCGGAGGAAAGGTTGGGGAAGGTCTGATCGTTGAAGGTGGTGACGCGCAGCACGACGGTTTCGCCCTCGATCCTCGTGCGCACGGCGGTCAGCTTGATGGTGTCGCGGATGATCGACACGTCGAAGGGTTCATCGACCCCTTCGCGGACGATGGTGATGATGATCTCGCTGCCCACCGGGCCGCGCATCATCTCGACCGCCTCGTCGAGATTGAGGCCAAGCATGGATTCGCCGTCGACATGGGTGATGAAATCGCCCGCCTCGATGCCGGCCTCGTCGGCCGGTGTGCCGTCGATCGGCGAGACCACCTTGACGAAGCCGTCCTCCTGCGTGACCTCGATGCCGAGGCCGCCGAATTCGCCGCGGGTCTGGACCCGCATGGCGGCGGCGTCTTCGGGCGAGAGATAGCTGGAATGCGGATCGAGCGAGGTCAGCATGCCGTTGATCGCGGCCTCGATCAGGTCGGCCTCGTTCACGTCTTCGACATACTGGCTTCGGATCCGCTCGAATATGTCGCCAAAGAGGTCGAGCTGTTCATAGACATTGCTTGTCTTCGCCGACTCCTGTGCGAGCAGCGGCGCGGCCACCTGTGTCGTGACGATCGCGCCGGCCAGGATGCCGGCGGATGCGGCCATGAGGAATTTCTTCATCTCTCGTCCATCCTATCTGATGCGGAACCAGGTTTCCGGGTCCACCGGTTTGTTGTCTTCCCGCACCTCTATATAGAGCGTTTCCGTCCGGTCGGTTCCAGCCCCTTCGCCGGCCTGTTGCAGGATCGCGCCGACCCCGGGGTCGGCACCCCCCATGAGACCGATCGGCGCGCCGGAAGGCAAGACCTGTCCGGTGTCACCATAGACCACGTCGAGCCCTGCGACCACAAGCAGAAGCCCGGATTGCGGTTCGAGAATCATCACGTTTCCGTAGTCGAGCAACGGTCCGTGATAGCGGATCGTCGCCGCCGCCGGGGTCGAGACCAGGCCCCGCGGGCGGGTCGCCACCACGATGCCGGGGCGGTGGATGCCCGCCGCGTCGGCCTCGCCGGCGCGGTGCAGCACCCGGCCCTGAACCGGCAGCGGCAGTTTGCCCTTGCGGTGCGAGATGCCCGGCAGGCTCCCCGCGGCTTCGTCAACGGCGATATTGGCCAGCCCCGAGGCAAAGCCTTCGAGGGTTTCGGTCGAGGTGATGAGCAGCGCGGTGCGCACCGGATCCTCGGTAAAGCGGCGCGGCAGCGGTTCGCGGTCGGCCACGGCCTGCGACAGGGCGGCGCGGGCCTCCTGCACGCCGGTCAACCCGTCTTGCAGGGTCGCGGCGGCATTGGCCTGAAGGCTGCGCAGCATGCGCATCTCTTCGAGCTTGCCGCGCAGGGACTCGGCCGTGGCGTTGAGCGCGGGCGTGACATGCGACATGATCATGCCCGAGCGGGCGGTGCCGGTGGGCCCGGCCGGGTGCAAGAGCAGCGCCGGGGCGGGGGCCGTGCCCATGGTCTGCAAAACGCCCAGAAGCTTTGCGATCTCGGCCTCGCGGACGGCGAGGTCGCGGGCGAGCGCCTGTTCGCGGATCGTCGCCTGGCGCAGCCCTTCGCGCATCGCCTGAAGCCCGTCCTCGAAGGCGCGCACGGTCTCGGTCAGCGCCTTGACGCGGTCGCGGGCCTTGTCGGCCTGATCGAGCGCGGCCATGGCCTGGCCCAGCCGTTCGGCCGCCGCCCGCGCCGCCACGGTCGGGTCCCGGTCGGCGACCTCAGCCGCCGCCGCAACGGGCGAAAGCAGGCCAGGGCCGAGCAGGAGGGCGAAGACGGCGGCGCGCAGGGTCATTGCAGGAGGCTCTCTCCGGTCATTTCGGGGGGCTTGGGCAGACCCATCAGCGCCAGAAGCGTGGGCGCGAGGTCGCTGAGCCGGCCCGGGCGCAGCCCTGCGCCTTCGGGTCCGTTATAGAGCGCCACCGGCACCGGGTTGGTGGTATGCGCGGTGTGCGGCCCGCCGGTTTCGGGGTCGATCATGCATTCGCAATTGCCATGATCCGCCGTCACGATCATCGCGCCGCCGGTCCGGTCGAGCGCCTGCATCACCTGTGCCAGGCCATCGTCCACCGCTTCGCAGGCCCGGATCGCGGCGGCGAGATCGCCGGTATGGCCGACCATGTCGGGATTGGCGTAATTGGTCACGATCAGATCGTAATCATCCTCGATCGCCGTGATCAAGGCCCGGGTGACCTCGGCGGCGCTCATCTCGGGTTGCAGGTCGTAGGTCGCCACCTTGGGCGAGGGCGCCATGTAGCGGTCTTCGCCCGGTTCGGGGGTTTCCTTGCCGCCGTTGAGGAAGAAGGTGACATGGGGGTATTTCTCGGTTTCGGCGAGGCGGAATTGCCGCAGACCCTGCCTGGCGACCCAGGCGCCGAGCGTGTTGACGATGTCGCGGGCGGGAAAGACCGTGGTCATGTAGGCGTTATGCGCGTCGGAATATTCGACCATGCCGAGACAGGCGGCGAGGTTCGGGCGCGGGCCGCGCGGGAAGCGGACGAAATCGGGTGCGGCGATGGCAGCGAGGATCTCGCGGGCGCGGTCGGCGCGGAAATTGAGGCAGAACAGCCCGTCGCCGTCGTCGATGCCGGCATGATCGCCGATCACGGTCGCCTGGATGAATTCGTCGGTTTCCGAGCGGTTGTAGGCGTTGTTGATCGCGGCCATGGCGGAGGTGGTGCGGAACTGGCCCTCGCCGTGCACGATCGCGGCATGGGCTTCGGCGACGCGTTCCCAGCGGTTGTCGCGATCCATCGCGAAATAGCGCCCGGTGAGGGTGACGATGCGGGCGTTTTCGGGCAGCGCCGCCTCGAACGCGGTGACGAAACCCAGCGCCGATTTCGGGGCGACGTCGCGCCCGTCGGTGAGGGCGTGGATCGCCACCGGGACGCCGGCATCGGTGATCGCGCGGGTGGCGGCGATCATGTGGTCCTGATGCCCGTGCACGCCGCCATTCGAGATCAGCCCGATCAGGTGGGCAGTGCCGCCGCTGCGTTTCAGCGTGGCGATGAAGTCGCGCAGCGCGTCGTTTTCGAAGAACGACCCGTCCTCGATGGCGAGGTCGATCTGGCCCAGGTCCATCGCCACCACCCGGCCGGCGCCGATATTGGTATGACCGACCTCGGAATTGCCCATCTGCCCGCTGGGCAGGCCCACATCCGGCCCATGGGTGATCAGCCGGTTATGCGGGCAGGTCGACATCAGCCGGTCGTAGGCGGGTGTCCGGGCAAGGGCAGGCGCGTTGGCCGCGCGCTCGTCGCGCAAACCCCAGCCATCGAGAATGCACAGAACGACGGGTTTCGGAATGCTCATGGCCTGCCTTTCGCTTTGGTCCCGCGTTTAAGCGGTCGGCGCGATTGAAGCAACCGGCGGATTGCCGCCCTCGGGCCGCTCCCATCCCGTTGACGGCATGCCCGCCTTGCGGGCATCGAGAGTGCCCGACCCTGGGGCCCTAGAGGGTGTTGCGCCGAATGGGATTCGGCCGGCGCACAACGAAAGGGCAGCGCCCGCCCCTGTCTGTCGGAATTTCTGTAT
>JAABTV010000059.1 GCA_011389685.1 Paracoccaceae bacterium | reverse complement strand
CGGGCCCCTATGCACTGCTCGGCGGGGCGGTGGTCATCGGCGCGCTGGCGCTCTCCAACGCGGTGGCGCTGGCGCGGCGCCAGCGACAGGGGTGATCGTCACGTGATCTTCATCTGACCCCAAATACCTTGGGGGAGGGCGACAAGATGCCGTGGCATCTTGCGCCCCGGGGGTGACACCCCCAGCCGAACGAACCTGTGCGCCGCAGGCGCGCCTTTTGGCAAGACCCGCGCTCAGAAATCCACCGACACCCCCGGCAGGTTCAGCGCCTTCATCATGTCGCGCAATTCCTGCCGCGCGGCCACGTTCGAGATGTTGAGCTGCTTGACCCCGATATCCTTGAGATCGAGCAGGGTCAGCCCGCGCGGGAACAGCTCGCGAAAGATCACCCGCTCGTTGAACCCCGGCGCGATGCGGAACCCGATGCGTTTGGAGAGCCGCTCCAGCGCCTTTTCCATCTTTTCCTTGTTGACCATCCGCTGCGCCCCCAGCCGGTTGCGCATCACGATCCAGTCGATCGGCTTCAGCCCGGCCTGCGCGCGCAACTGCCGCGCCGACCAGACCATCTCGGAATAGACCGACGGCCCGAGGATCTTGACCCCGTCACTGTCGATATGGGCCAGCAGGTCATAGTCGATGAAACTGTCATTGAGCGGCGTGATCAGCGTATCGGCGAGGCTGTGGGCGACCTGGCTCAGCCGCGTATGCGAGCCGGGGCAGTCGATCAGGATGAAGTCGCTGTCGGGTTCGAGCGTCGCCACCGCGGCCGAAAGCCGGTGGTCATAGATGTTCTCGCCGGGCTGGAGGCTCTCCTTGTCGATCTCGGGCAGGTCGTGATATTCTGCCCCCGGCAGGTCGAGGCCGGATTTCTCGACAAATCGGCGGCGGTTGTCGATATAGCGGCCCAGCGTGCGCTGGCGCAGGTCGAGATCGAGCGCCGAAACCTTGTGCCCCAGCCGCGCCAGCGCGGTGGCCACATGCATCGACACCGTCGATTTGCCCGCGCCGCCCTTTTCGTTTCCGACAACGATGATATGTGCCATTGCCCGCCTTGCCCCTTGCCCCGCGCACGGCTTGCCGCCGCGTTGCGCCTTGTTGCACACACTATATGTTGTGGAAAGCGATTTGGGAAGCGGAAGGCGCCGCGCGACCCATTGCGGGCTTGGCTTGGCCCGGCCCCGTGTTTAGGGTAGAGGCGTAAAACGACCCCGGAGGAGGGTCGAGAACAGGGAGTATGCACATGAATTACATGAGAACGGCCGCCTTTGCGGCCTTGACCCTCGGTTTTGCCGGCGAAGCGATCGCGACCGAATGGAACGTTTCGGTCTGGGGCAAGCGCCGCGCCTTCACCGAGCATGTCGAGAAACTGGCCGAGTTGGTCGCCGACAAGACCGACGGCGGATTCACCATGAACATCAGCTATGGCGGCCTGTCCAAGCCCAAGGAAAACCTCGACGGCATTTCCATCGGCGCCTTCGAGATGGCGCAGTTCTGCGCCGGCTATCACCGCGACAAGAACCGCGCGATCACCGTTCTGGAACTGCCCTTCCTCGGCGTCAGCAACCTCGAGGAGGAAGTGGCGGTGAGCCATGCGGTCTATGACCATCCGGCGGTCAAGGACGAGATGGCGCAATGGAATGCGCGCATCATCATGACCAGCCCGATGCCGCAATACAATCTCGTCGGCAAGGGCGAGCCGCGCGACACGCTCGATTCGATGGACGGCATGCGGGTGCGCGCCACCGGTGGCCTCGGCGAGGCGTTCAAGGCGGTGGGCGGCGTGCCGACCTCGGTGTCTGCCCCCGAGGCCTATCAGGCGATGGAATCGGGCGTCGTCGACACCGTGGCCTTTGCCCAGCACGCCCATCTCAGCTTCGGCACGATCAACAAGGCGGATTGGTGGACGGCCAACCTCAACCCCGGCACGGTGAATTGCCCGATCGTGGTCAACACCGACGCCTACGAGATGCTCGGCGATGCCGAGCGTGAGGCGCTCGACAGCTCGATCGACGCGGCGATCCAGCATTACCTCGACAATTACGGCAAGCTTCTGGCCCGCTGGGACGACGTCCTGGAAGAGAAGGACGTCGAGAAGGTCATGATCTCCGACGCCGAACTGGCCAGGTTCCGCGAGGTGGCCGCCGGCCCGATCCGCAACCAGTGGATCGAAGACATGAGCGCGCAGGGCCTGCCCGCGCAGGAGCTTTACGACCTGGTCGTCAACACGCTCGAACAGACCCGGGCCAGCAACTGACCCGGGCGTGAATCGGCGGGGCCCCGGCATGTCCGGGGCCTTCGCGTCCTTGATCCGATAACAACAGGGGGCAGGCATGGCGGGTGCATCGCCTGTATTGGAGGACGGCTCGGTCCTCAGCCGGCTTGACCGGGGATTGCTGCGAATCGAGCGGGCGATGGGATTGTTGGCGGGGCTGGCGATCTTCTCGCTGATGCTGCTCGCGGTGCGCTCGGTCGGCGGGCGGGTGACGCTCAATGCGCCGCTGCTGGGCTATGTCGATTTCATCGAACAACTGATGCCGCTGATCGCCATCCTCGCGGTCTCCTTCGCGCAGCGCGACGGCACCCATATCCGCATGGACCTTCTGGTCGAGAACCTGCGCGGGCGGGCCTTGTGGCTCTTCGAGCTGATCAGCGTCCTGCTGATCCTGGTGCTGATGATCTTCCTGATCTGGGGCAGCTGGGCGCATTTCCAGCGCTCGTTCGATCCCGGCGCGCCATGGTGGAGCCGCGACAGCACCACCGATATCGCGATGCCGATCTGGCCGGCCAAGCTGCTGGTGCCGGTGGCCTTCTCGGTCCTGGCGCTGCGTTTGCTGATCCAGATCTGGGGCTTCGGCCGGGCGCTGGTGCTCGGGCTCGAAAATCCGGTGGCGGTGCCGATGGTGGTGGACACGGCGACACAGGCGGCGGCCGAAGCCCGCGCGCTCGAAGAAGACGAACAGGAGCGCGCCGATGGACCCGATTGAAATCGGCCTCTGGGTCACCGGCGGGCTGCTGGTCATGGTGGTGATGGGCATGCGCGTGGCCTTTGCCGCGGCGCTGGCGGGGCTGGTCGGGCTGTTGCTCATCTTCTGGTCGAAGCGCGGGTTCGACCCCGAGCATTTCGGCTGGGCGATCACGGTGGCGGCCAAGACGGCCGGGCAGGTGCCCCATTCCAAGGTGGCCAGCCAGGCGCTCAGCCTCATTCCGACCTTCATCCTGATCGGGTATCTGGCCTATTACGCCGGGCTGACCCGGGCGCTCTTCGAGGCGGCCAAGCGCTGGTTTGCCTGGTTGCCCGGCGGGCTGGCGGTCTCGACCGTCTTTGCCACCGCCGGCTTTGCCGCGGTGAGCGGGGCCAGCGTGGCCACCGCCGCGGTGTTTGCCCGCATCGCGATCCCCGAGATGCTCAAGATCGGCTATGACAAGCGTTTCGCGGCGGGTGTCGTCGCCGCGGGCGGCACGCTGGCGAGCCTCATTCCGCCCTCGGCGATCCTCGTGATCTATGCGATCATCGTGGAACAGGACGTGGGCAAGCTGTTGCTGGCGGGCTTCATCCCCGGCGCCTTCTCGGCGGTGGTCTATGGCGCGCTGATCGTGGGCATCGCGATGGTCTTCAAGAATGTCGGCCCGCCGGTGACCGGCTTCACATGGCGCCAGCGTTTCGCCGCGCTGCCGCCCGCGCTGCCGATTTTCGCCGTGGTCATCATCATCATCTTCTTCGTCTACAACCCGTTCGGCGAGAAATCATGGGGCACCCCGACCGAGGGCGGCGCGCTCGGGGCCTTCATCGTGTTCTGCATGGCGCTCTACAAGGGCATGCGCTGGTCGCAGCTCAAGGCGGCGCTGATGGAGACCGCCAAGCTCACGGTGATGATCTTCACCATCATCTGGGGCGTGCTGATCTATGTGCGGTTCCTCGGATTTGCCGACCTGCCAGGGGCGTTTTCCGACTGGATCACCTCGCTTTCGATGTCGCCGATGCTGATCCTGATCATGATCCTGCTGGCCTATGCGGTGCTGGGCATGTTCATGGATGCGATCGGGATGCTGCTGCTGACGCTGCCGGTGGTCTATCCGGCGGTGATGGCGCTCAACGGCGGCGAAACGGTAAGCGCGGCGGACAGCGCCTTCGGCATGTCGGGCACGATGTGCGCGATCTGGTTCGGGATCCTGGTGGTCAAGATGGCCGAGTTCTGCCTGATCACGCCACCGATCGGGCTCAACTGTTTCGTGGTGGCCGGGGTGCGCGACGATCTCAGCGTGCAGGACGTGTTCAAGGGCGTGATGCCGTTCTTCGTGGCCGACGCCTTCACGATTGCCGGGCTGATCGCGTTTCCACAGATCGTGCTGTGGCTGCCGTCGCTGGTGTGAGCGGGTCGAATTCCGTGACGGAATTCGGTCAAAAATCCGCGACGGATTTTTGTTGCGCCCGGATCGGGCCGGGTGAGGCGGAAGAGGGAGCAGTGCATGGTGGATACGCGTGACCGCTTCGCCCTGATCGGGGCGGGGCCGATGGGTCTGGCCACGGCCAAGGTGATGGTCGAGCAGGGCATCGCCTTTCAGGGATTCGAGCTTTCGGACGGTGTGGGGGGCCTCTGGGACATCGACGCGCCGCGCTCGACCATGTATGAGAGCGCACATCTGATCTCATCGAAGACGATGACCGAATTCGCCGATTTCCCAATGCGCGAGGACGTGGCGGACTATCCCTCGCATCGCGAGATGAAGCGCTATTTCGACGAATTCGCCGACCATTTCGGGCTGCGCGAGCACTACCTTTTCAACGCCGAGGTGACGCGGGTCGAGCCCTTGGGCGGCGATGGCGAGGGCTGGCGCGTGGTCTGGCGCCAGCACGGCGCCGAGCATGAGGCGGTTTTCGCCGGTGTGATGATCGCCATCGGCACGCTGAGCGAACCGAACCTGCCCGAGTTCGAGGGCGAGTTCACCGGCGCGTTCCTCCATGCGGCCCAATACAAGCGCGCCCGCCAGTTCGCCGACAAGCGCGTGCTGGTGATCGGCGCGGGCAATTCGGGCTGCGACATCGCGGTCGACGCGGTGCATCACGCACAAAGCGTCGATCTCTCGATGCGCCGGGGCTATCATTTCGTGCCGAAATACGTGTTCGGCAAACCCGCCGACACGCTGGGCGGGGCGATCCGCCTGCCGATGTGGCTCAAGCGCCGGATCGACGGCATGATCCTGCGCTGGTTCGTGGGCGACGCGCAGCAATACGGCTTGCCCGAACCCGATTACAAGCTTTACGAAAGCCACCCGGTGGTCAACTCGCTGATCCTGTTCCACCTCGGCCATGGCGACATCACCATCCGCCCCGATATCGACCGGTTCGACGGGCACATGGTGCATTTCAAGGATGGCAGCGGCGCCGAATACGATCTCGTGCTGGCCGCCACCGGATACCGTCTGCATTATCCCTTCATCGACAGCAGCCTGCTCAACTGGCAGGGCGCCGCGCCGCATCTCTACCTCAACGCCATGCATCCCGAGCGCGACGACCTCTTCATGCTGGGCATGATCGAGGCGCTTGGCCTCGGCTGGCAGGGCCGGCATGAACAGGCCGAGATGGTGGTGCGCTATGTCAAGGGGCTGCGCGAGGGCGCGGCGGCGGCCAGGGCGCTCAAGGCCGAAAAGGCCCAGGGGTTCGACCGCGCCACCGGCGGGATGAACTATCTCGACCTTGCGCGCATGGCCTATTACGTGGACAAATCGACCTATCGCAAGGCGGTGACACGCTGGGCCAGGCGGCTGCGCAAAGGGGCGGGATGATGGGCACGAACGGCATCGACGAGGTGATGCTGAATTTCAGCCCCGCATCGCTGATGGTCCTCAACGCGGTTCTGGCGGTGGTGATGTTCGCCATCGCCCTCGATCTCAAACCGTCCGATTTCACCCGGCTCCTGCGCGCGCCGCGGCCCCTTCTGGCCGGGCTTTTCTCGCAATTCGTGGCGCTGCCGGTGGTCACCTTCGCGATGATCCTCGCCACCGCGCCGCGCGCGTCGGTGGCGCTGGGGCTGATGCTGGTGGCGGCCTGCCCGGGGGGCAACATCTCGAATTTCATCACCCACCGGGCGGGCGGCAACGCGGCGCTGTCGGTGTCGATGACCGGCGTGGCCACGGTGGGGGCGATCTTCCTCACCCCGGTCAATATCGCGCTCTGGGCCAATCTCTATCCCCCCACGCGCGAGATACTGCGCGCCGTGGCCATCGACCCGGTGCAGGTGGCAATCACCGTGGGGCTGATGCTCGTCCTGCCGCTGGTCATGGGGGTGACGCTCAATGCACGGCGCCCTTCGGATGCGGCGCGGCTCAGGCGGCCGATGCAAACCCTGTCGATGGTCATCTTCGTCGGCTTCATCGTTCTTGCGCTGGCGGCGAACTGGCAATTTTTCCTCGCCTTCGCGGGGTCCATCGCCGGGCTGGTGGTGCTGCACAACGCGCTGGCGCTGGCCACCGGCTACACGGTCGCGCGACTGGCACGGCTCACGCCCTTTGACCGCCGGTCGGTGACGATCGAAACCGGCATCCAGAATTCCGGCCTCGGCCTCGTGCTCATCTTCGGCTTTTTCGGCGGGCTTGGCGGCATGGCGGTGGTCGCGGGGCTGTGGGGCATCTGGCATGCGCTGTCGGGGATCGTGCTGGCCATCCTTTGGGCAAGGCACCCGGTGGCGGCGGCATGAGCGGCATCCTGATCACCGGCGCGGCGGGCATGATCGGGCGCGCGCTTCTGTCCGAACTGGCCGGAACAGGGGCAGGGGGTGTGGCTGGCGTCGTGGCCAGCGACCTGCACCCGCCCGAGCCACTGCCCGAGGGCGCGCGGTTCGAGCGGATGGACGTGACCGGCGCCGACCCCGACCGGGTCATCGGCGCGGTCAAACCCGACGTGGTGGTGCATCTCGCCTCGATCGTCACACTCGCGCCGGGGCAGGGCGAGGGCCTTGCCTACCGCGTCGATGTCGAAGGCTGCCGCCATGTTCTCGACGCTTGCGTGAAACATGGCGTGCGGCGGCTCGCGGTCACGTCGAGCGGCGCGGCCTATGGCTATCACCCCGACAACCCGGTGCCACTGCGCGAACATCACGCGCTGCGCGGCAATGACGAATTTGCCTATGCCCGCCACAAGCGACTGGTCGAAGAGATGCTGGCCATTGCGCGCGAGGATCATCCCGGGCTGGAACAGGTCGTGCTGCGCGTCGGCACGGTCCTGGGGGCGGGCACCGACAATCAGATCACCGCGCTCTTTCAAAAGCCGCGCCTCTTGGCGGTGCGCGGCAGCGAAAGCCCTTTCGTCTTTATCTGGACGCGCGATCTCGCCCGCATCCTGAAACGCGCGGCGACCGACGGCCCGCCGGGCATCTACAACGTGGCCGGCGACGGCGCGATGGGGATCGGCGAGATCGCGCAGACCCTGGGCAAGCCGGTGCTGCGCCTGCCGGCCTGGGGTCTCAAGGCAGCACTTGGACTGGCGAAACCGCTGGGGCTGACCCGCTACGGGCCGGAACAGGTGCGCTTCCTGCAATATCGCCCGGTGCTGGCCAATGACGCGCTGAAACGCGAATTCGGCTATCGGCCCGAAAAGACCAGCCGCGAGGTGTTCGAGATGTGGCGAAAGGAGGCGGGGCTGTGAAGACGGCCGTGATCTCGGGCGGGGCCGGGGGGCTGGGCCGCGCACTAGGGCAATTACTTCGGGCCGAGGGCTGGCGCGTGGTGGCGATTGACCGGGACATCTCGGCGCTGGCGCCCGACGCGGGTCTGATCGCGCGGCAATGCGACCTCACCGACCACGCCGCGCGCGACGCGGTTTTGGCCCAGGTGGCGCAGGATTATCCCCGCGTCGATCTGGCCATTTACAATGCGGGCATCACCCAGATCGGCGATTTCGGCGCAATGGCCGAGGCGACGCACCGGCGGGTCTTCGAGGTCAATTATTTCGCCGCCATTGAAATGGCGCGGGTGCTCTTGCCCAACGTGCGGGCGGCGCGGGGCACCCATCTGGCGATCTCCTCGGTCGCGGGCTTCGCGCCGCTTTACCGGCGGGTCGCCTATGCCGCATCGAAACACGCGCTCGAAGGGGCGTTCAAGTCGCTGGCCAGCGAAGAGGCCCGGCACGGCGTGCGGGTGCAGATCGCCGCGCCCGCTTTCGTGGCGACCAATATCGGCAACCCCGAGGGCGGCGCGGATGGCACCGCGCGGCCCGGCTCGGCGCCCGACGGGATCGACGTCATGTCCCCCGAGGCCGCCGCGCGGATCATCCTGCGCGGACTCGCGCGTGGCGCGCTTTTCATCCCCGTGGGCCGGGTGGCGCGCGCGTCATGGTGGATCAACAGCCTTTCGCCACGGCTCTTCCGCTGGCTGATGGAGCGCCGGATCAGGGGCGAATAGGCTCGCCTGCGCGCGCCCTGTTAACCATTCACACCCCGTGAAATCCCGGTTTTGCCCGGCAGCCGGGTGGCAGCTGCGCGGCAGCCGGATGTCACCCCCCCCCATTCACAGCCAATCGGCAAAGGTTAAAGCGTTCCGCGTCTTGTCTAATTCACCGCGCCCCGATACCCCTTCGGCGCACCCGCCCGGCGGGATTTCGAGATCGGTGATGCGTAAGACCCTGGCGTGGCGACATGGCAGCGACAGAAGCCCGCGACAGGCCCGGATCGGAATGCGGCGAAACACGAAATGATCCGGCTCCAACCAGGAGTTTTTCGCCCGTCCACAGGTTTCCGCAGGGTCGTGGCCGGGTTTCACAAAACTGTTACAGAAATATAGCAATAGCGTCATGTGGACTGCCTATGCGGGAGCAGGTCCTTGACCTAACACTGACAGCAGGAGCTTTCATGTCATACACCAATCTCTCCGTTTCGGCCCTGGCGCTTGTCGCCATGTCCGCGACAACGGCCGCCGCGCGCGACCAGATCAGCATTGTCGGCTCGTCGACCGTGTTCCCCTATACGCAGGCCGTGGCCGAGCAATTCGCCAACAACACCGGCCGCCCCTCGCCGATCGTCGAATCCACCGGCACCGGCGGCGGCATGCAGATCTTTTGCGAAGGCATCGGCGAAGGCCATCCCGACCTGACCGGCGCATCGCGCGCCATGAAGGCTTCGGAATGGAAGAAATGCACCGACAACGGCGTGACCGACGTGTCGGAAGCCCTGATCGGTTTCGACGGCCTGTCGCTGGCCGTGTCGCGCGCCAACGATTATGACTGGGATCTGACGCTGGGCGAGATCTACTTGGCACTGGGCGCCGAGGTTCCGGTTGACGGCGAATGGGTTGCGAACCCGTTCAGCCAGTGGTCGGAAATCGACAGCCGCCTGCCCGCCGTCGACATCGTCGTGCTTGGCCCGCCGCCGACCTCAGGCACCCGCGATGCGTTCGTCGAACTGGCGATGCATGCTGGCTGCGAAGAGCTGGACTATGTCGCCAATGGCGATTTCGACGGCAAATGGGTCAAGGAAAACTGCTCGCGCATGCGCACCGACGGACCCTTCGTCGAAGCCGGCGAGAATGACAACCTGATCGTGCAGCGCCTCGATTCCGACCCTAACGCACTGGGTATCTTCGGTTACTCGTTCCTTTACGAGAACATCGACAAGCTCAAGGGCGTCAAGATCGAAGGCGTCGAGCCCGATTTCGACACCATCGCAGACAAGTCCTACCCGGTGTCGCGTCCGCTGTTCTTCTACGTCAAGAACGCGCATCGCGGCGTGATCCCCGGCCTCAACGAGTTCGTCGAGGAATACATGTCCGAAGACGCGCTGGCCCCCGGCGGCTATCTCTCCGAGCGTGGCCTCGTGCCGCTCGCCGATGACCGTCGCGCCAAGCTTCAGGACGCTGTCCTGAACGGCAAGGCGATGGACCCCAAGGAATAAGCTCCGGCTTGATTTCCTGACTACGACGCCTCCGTCACTGTGGCGGGGGCGTCTCACTTCCGAAAGCAACGGGCCACGTCATGACGCTTTTCGCCTTCCTGATTCTTTTTACCGCCGTGGTGGTCGGCTATATGCTGAACCTGCGGGCCGCGCGCGCCATTCGCGCGGGTGGCACGAAGATGCATTCGCTCGACGGGTTTCACGGCGGCTATGCCGCGCTGATGGTCCTGATCCCGTGCTTCTTCCTGATCATCCTGTGGCTTCTGTTCCAGGGCGCGGTGATCGAGATGCTGGTCACGGCGGGCCTGCCGGACCGGCAGCTTGAGGGCCTTGGAACCGGCGAGGTGCAACTGATGATGGCGGAGATCCGCTCGATTGCGGGTGGACGTGTGTTCGGCACACCCGAGCAATGGAAGCTCGACGCGGCGGACCGGCTGGTGTCGCTGCGCGCGGTGTCGGCCTGGCTCATGGTGGCGCTGACCGCGGCTCTCGCGGCGGTCATGCTCTTGGTGGCGAGGCGCCGCGTGGCGGCCGATTTCCGCGCCCGGCAAGGCTTTGAGACGATCGTCCACCGCGTCATGATCGCCTGCGCGACGGTGGCGATTTTCGTCACCATCGGCATCGTCGCCTCGCTGCTGTTCGAAACGTTCCGCTTTTTCCAGATGGTGCCGTTCTGGGATTTCGTGCTTGGCACGAACTGGGAGCCGCAGATCCCCATCCGCGAGGATCAGGTCGCGGCGGAGGGCGCGTTCGGGATGCTGCCGGTGTTCCTCGGCACGCTGGTCATCGCCACGGTGGCGATGCTGGTGGCCACGCCCATCGGCCTTTTCTCGGCGATCTACCTGCATGAATTCGCCTCGAACAGGGCCCGCGCAATCATCAAGCCTGTGATGGAGGTGCTCGCCGGGGTGCCGACGGTTGTCTACGGCTTCTTCGCGATCCTCGTGATCGCGCCGGCGCTGCGATCTTTCGGCGCCAATCTCGGACTGCCGGTGGCGCCCAATACCGCGCTGGCGGCGGGCAGCGTGATGGGGATCATGCTCATCCCGTTCATCTCGTCCTTTGCCGATGACGCGTTGGGTGCCGTGCCGCGCAGCCTGCGCGACGGCTCGCTCGCCGTGGGGGCCACCCCCGCCGAAACGGTGGCCAAGGTGCTCTTTCCGGCGGCCATTCCCGGCATCGTCGGCGGCATTCTTCTGGCCGTGAGCCGCGCCATCGGCGAGACCATGATCGTGGTCATGGCCGCGGGCCTCATCGCCAAGATGACGATCAACCCGCTGGACAGCGTCACCACCGTCACGGTGCAGATCGTCACCCTGCTGATCGGCGACACCGCCTTTGACAGCCCCAAGACGCTGGCAGCCTTCGCGCTTGGCATGGGGCTTTTCCTGATGACGCTGGTCATCAACATCGCCGCGCTGCGCATCGTGCGCAAGTATCGCGAAATCTACGACTAGGATGGGTGCCATGACTGACCAGACCGCCGACAAATTCGACTGGGACTCGCCCGCCTTCGCTGCGAATCTGCGCAAACGCAAGCGCAGCCAGCTCTGGCTGAAATCGCTCGGACTCGGGGCCATCTCGATCGCGTTCGGGATGCTGGCCCTGCTGATCGGTTCGCTGATCTCGACCGGGTATCAGGCCTTCACCCAGACGCATCTGGAGATTGCCGCCTATATCGACCCCGAACATGTCGATCCCGAAAATCCGGATCGCGGCAACTATCGCCAGATCCTGACCGACATGATGCATGCGCAGTTTCCCGAGGTGGCCGACGATCGCGCCGAACTGCGCAGGCTGACCAACATCCTGTCGAACGGGGCACAGTTCCGCCTGCGCGACATGGTGGTGGAAAACCCCGACCTGATCGGCCAGACCGTCACCGTGCGAGTGCCGGTCTCGGACAATTACGACCAGCTCAACAAGGGGATGATCGACCCTGACACGCCCGAGGCGAACCGTCGCCTCAAGGATGACGAGATCGCCAATTTCATGCAGCTCAAGGAGGCTGGCGCGGTGACCAAGCCGCTCAACATCTGGCTGCTGACCAATGCCGATTCGCGCTTCCCCGAGCTTGCCGGCCTCAAGGGCGCGATCATCGGCTCGGCCTATGCGCTTCTGGTCTGCTTCCTGCTCTCGTTTCCGATCGGGATCGGCGCGGCGATCTATCTGGAAAAATTTGCGCCGAGAAACCGCGTCTCGGACCTTATCGAGATCAACATCAACAACCTCGCCGCAGTGCCTTCGGTGGTGTTCGGCCTTCTGGGCCTCGCGGTGTTCATCGGCTGGTTCGGTTTGCCACGCTCGGTGCCGTTCGTGGGGGGCATGACGCTGGCGCTGATGACCCTGCCCACGATCATCATCGCCACGCGCGCGGCGCTCAAGGCGGTGCCGCCGTCGATCAGCGAGGCGGCGCTTGGCGTGGGCGCGTCTCAACAGCAGGTGGTATTCGGCCATGTGCTGCCGCTCGCCATGCCCGGCATCCTGACCGGCACGATCATCGGGCTGGCACAGGCCCTGGGCGAGACGGCACCGCTTCTGCTAATAGGCATGAACGCCTTCATCACCTCGGCACCCGAGACCCCGTTCGACAGCGCCACCGCGCTGCCCACCCAGATCTACATCTGGGCCGACAGCCCCGAACGCGGCTTTGTCAGCCGCACCTCGGCGGCGATCCTGGTCTTGCTGACCTTCCTCATCACGATGAACGCCATCGCCATTTTCCTGCGCCAGAAATTCGAGCGGAAATGGTAGAAAGGAATGAAAAAGATGTATGACATAAAGAAATCGGAGCTTGATGTGGACCAGGCCAAGACCAAGATTTCCGCCCGCAATGTTCAGGTGTTCTATGGCGACACCCAAGCGATCAAGGACGTCGATGTCGATATCGAGGACAAGACCGTAACCTCGTTCATCGGACCGTCCGGCTGCGGCAAGTCGACCTTTCTGCGTTGCATCAACCGCATGAATGACACGATCGACATCTGCCGTGTCGAGGGCAAGATCGAGATCGACGGGCAGGACATCCATGCGCCTTCCGTCGATCCGGTGCAGTTGCGCGCCAAGGTCGGGATGGTGTTTCAAAAGCCCAACCCGTTCCCGAAGTCCATTTACGAAAATGTCGCCTACGGTCCGAAGATCCACGGCATGACGCGCAGCAAGTCCGAGCTTGACGAGGTCGTGGAAAGGGCCCTGCGCGGTGCCGGCCTTTGGGACGAGGTCAAGGACCGGCTCGAAACGCCCGGCACCGGCCTTTCCGGCGGCCAGCAGCAGAGGCTGTGCATCGCGCGCGCCGTGGCCACGCAGCCCGAGGTCCTGCTCATGGACGAGCCGTGCTCGGCGCTTGACCCGATCGCGACCGCGCTGATCGAAGACCTGATCGACCAGCTCAAGCAGCAGTTTTCGGTGGTGATCGTCACCCACTCCATGCAGCAGGCGGCGCGCATCAGTCAGAGGACCGCGTTCTTCCACCTCGGCAACCTGGTGGAATACGGCGATACCAACACGATCTTCACCAATCCCCAGGACGAGCGGACCGAAAACTACATCACCGGACGGACCGGATAAGGAGCCTCACAATGGCATCGCAGCATATCGTTTCCTCGTTCGACCACGACCTCGAGTCACTTCAGGCGCAGGTCATGAAGATGGGCAGCCTGGTCGAGACCGCGAGCCAGAACGCCCTCAAGGCGCTGGAAACGCGTGATCTGGAGTTGAGCCGAAAGGTGCGGGACGGTGACAAGGCCATCGACCGGCTGGACGAGGAGATCAAGGTGGAGACCGCCCGCGTTCTGGTGCGGCGCGCCCCTGCGGCCGCCGATCTGCGAACGGTTCTGTCGGTGATGACGATGAGCACTCATCTCGAGCGCTGCGGCGATTACGCCAAGAACATCGCCAAGCGGACAACGGTCCTTGCCAAGACGGTTCCGGACGACGACACGGTGTCGGCGTTGCGCGGTATGGCCCGCATGGTCGAGGCAATGCTGGCGGAGGCGCTCGACGCCTATATCCAGCGCGACGCCGACAAGGCCGGGGACGTGCGTGCGCGCGATCTCGAGGTGGACCAGATGTATAACACGCTGTTCCGCGCGCTGCTGACCCACATGATGGAAGACCCGCGCAGCATCAGCTACAACATGCATCTGCATTTCATCGCAAAGAACATCGAACGGATGGGTGATCACGCCACCTCGATCGCCGATCAGACGATCTATCTGGTCACCGGCGAAATGCCGGACGAGGAACGCCCCAAGGGTGACACCACCGCCTATGACGTGGCGGGCAACGACACGAACTAGCGCGGATGGATCAGCCTGTCGTATTGGTTGTCTCGAACACGTCGGCGCAACGTGATGCCCTGACCCATAACCTCCTGGCCGAAGGGCTTGGAGTCAGGCTTGCTGATTCGGCGGCAGAAGGGATGGCACTGGCCGCAACGGAGCCGCCAGACATGATCCTGCTGGACTCGACGTTGCCCGACATGTCGGGCAGCGACCTGTGTCGCCGCCTCAAAACGCGCCCCGAGACAAGACCGATTCCAATCATCCTTCTGTCAGCCCGTTTCGAAGAGGTGGACCGCCTCCGCCGATCGAAAACCGGAGCCGACGATTATCTGATCAAGCCCTGTTCGATTTTCGAACTCCTGGCCCGTGTGCGCATGCAACTGCGCCGGATCCGTCCTGATACTGCCGGGCAGACGCTCGAGTTCGACGGCATCGTGCTCGATTTCGAATCGCATCTTGTCTACAAGGCCGGCAAGACGATCAGTCTGAGTCCGACCTGTCTGCGCCTGCTGGCAACCTTTCTGGAAAGACCCGGCCGGGTTTGGGGCCGCGAGGACCTGATCAAGCGTGCCTGGGGGCACGACATCCGTGTCGATATTCGCACCGTTGACGTTCATATCGGCCGATTGCGAAAGGCATTCACGAGCGAGGGGGTCAAGGATCCGCTCCGGACCGTCCGCGGCGTGGGTTATGTTCTGGTTTGATGGGAACTGATCCTGCCATGTTGACGGGATTTGATCGGCTCGCGTGAGAGTCCTCGTTCACGAATTGGCTCGATTCAGGTTCTGGTCTTTCTTTGACCGGTCGGCAAATTGCCACGGTGTCAGGCCAGCGCGGCTTGAATGCGGGCGCTGAAGCTTGAATCGCTGCGCCGTGCCGCCACGTTTATGCGAGGTCATCCTGCACATGCTGCGCGACCCTGGCATGATCGCGCCCAGTGGATCGGCAGGGTGAAAGGCACGTCACTCCTTTGTCGGGCAAGTCGCTGAACGAGTTCACCTCCGAGATCGAGGTATCATCCCTGTTCGCAGGCGGCGACGATTGGCTATCGTGAGCCACGATCTGCTCGTGGTGGACGCCGCGAGAAACTTTTCTTGGCGCACTTTCATCTGCACGCTCATCAATAAGGGTATATGATGATAACAGCCAACGTGAGAATCTGTGCCATGTCCCGAAACCAAACCCAAGAATCCTTGAAATTCCGCGCACCGACGTCCGCAGACGGGTCGGACGTCTGGGATCTCATTCGCGAGAGCGGCCCGCTTGACGAAAATTCCATGTATTGCAATCTCGTGCAGTGCGACCATTTCGCGGATACCTGCGTGATCGCCGAGCTTGAGGACGAGATCGTCGGCTGGATTTCGGCGTTTATCCCGCCTGACTCGCCGGACACGCTGTTCGTCTGGCAGGTTGCGGTCGGAGAATCCGCACGTGGCCGGGGCGTGGCGAAGAAGATGCTCGCGGAACTTCTGGCACGCCCGATATGCGCCGACGTGAAACAGATCAAGACGACGATCACCGCGGACAACGACGCCAGCTGGGCGCTGTTCAACAGCTTTGCCGAGAACATGGACGCGGAGCTGGACCACGAGCCGCATTACGAGGAAGACGCGCATTTCGGTGGCAAGCACGCGACCGAGTACATGGTCACCATCGGCGAGATCGACCGCAATGCAGCAGGTGACGTGTCGCCGTCCTCTGCCGCCCCGGAAAAGGAGACATCCAATGCAAACTGACATCTTCGAACGGCGCGAGAGCCAGGTCCGCAGCTATTGCCGCAGCTTTCCAGTTGTCTTCGCGCGGGCCGAGGGCAGCCACATGTTCGACACCGACGGGCGCAAGTACATCGACTTCCTGGCCGGCTGTTCGACCCTGAATTACGGGCACAACGACCCCGACATGCAGGAGGCGCTGATCGAACACATCAGGGCCGGCGGCATCGCGCATGGGCTGGACATGTACACGGTCGAGAAGGCGCGCTTTCTCGAGGCGTTCGAGGAGATCATCCTCAAGCCGCGTGGCATGAACCACAAGGTGATGATGACCGGGCCCACCGGCACCAACGCCGTCGAGGCCGCGATGAAGCTGGCGCGCAAACTCACCGGCCGGCGCAACATCGTGTCCTTCACCAACGGCTTTCACGGCATGACCATGGGCGCGCTGTCGCTGACCGGCAACGCGGGCAAGCGCGCGGGCGCGGGCGGCGGCCCGCTTTGCGGTGCTACGCACATGCCTTTCGACCGGTCGCTTGGCGCGGATGTGGACACGCTGAAGCATCTCGAGATCATGTTCGGTAATTCCTCGTCCGGCGTCGATGCGCCGGCTGCCTTCATCTTCGAACCGGTCCAGGGCGAGGGCGGACTGAACGCGGCCTCGACCGAATGGATGCAGGGTGTCGCCCGACTCGCCAGGAAGCTGGGCGCGCTCTTGATCGTGGACGACATCCAGTCGGGCTGCGGCCGCACCGGCAGCTATTTCGCCTTCGAGGATGCGGGCATCGACCCCGACATGATCACCCAGGCAAAATCGCTCTCGGGCTTCGGCCTGCCCTTCGCCGCTTTGCTGCTCAAGCCCGAGCACGACATCTGGAAACCGGCCGAGCACAACGGCACCTTCCGCGGCAACACTCACGCCTTCGTCACCGGGCGTGTGACGCTCGAGAAGTTCTGGAAGGATGACGCTTTTGCCGCGGAAGTCCGCCGCAAGGGCGCACTTCTGCACGATCGGCTGTCACGGATCGCCGAACTGGTTCCGGGCGCGCAATTGCGTGGTCGCGGCATGATGCAGGGGATCAATGTCGGCACGGGCGAGATTGCCGGGCGGATCTGCGCGGCTGCGTTCGACCGTGGCCTGATAATCGAAACGTCCGGCGCAGAGGACGAGGTGGTGAAATTCCTCGGGCCGCTCACCACCCCCGACGCGGTCCTCGAAGAGGGTCTTGACCTGCTGCAGGCTGCCGTGGGCGATGTTGCCTCTGACATCAACACGGCTGCGGAATGATACAATGATGGTACGTGATTTTCACGAACTCAATAACAGTGGCCGCGCAATTTCGGACGCACAGTGGACGAGCGTCAGGATGCTGCTGGCCAGTGACGGGATGGGCTTTTCGTTCTACACCACCACCCTCAAGGCAGGCAGCGAAAACGGCTTCCACTACCAGCATCATTTCGAGAGCGTCTATTGCATCCCGCGCCGCGGCCGTATTACCGACCTTGGCACCAGAGAGAGGCACGAGATTCGCCCGGGCGTGATGTATGTGCTGGATCAAGACGACAAGGACACGCTCGTCGCGCAAGAGGATCCGGTGATGACCTGTTGTTTCAATCCCCCGGCAAAAGGGACCGAAGTCCATCTCGAGGACGGCTCCTACCTGCCGGCTGACTGAAGACTGCGAGCGACCATGACCACAGGACATACCGTCGAAAAAATCGGCGGCACCTCCATCAGTCGCGCCGACGAACTGATGGATACGCTTTTCATGAAAGATACGGAAGGCGGCCCCTACGGTCGCCTGTTCGTGGTGTCGGCGTTCGGAGGCATCACCGATCTGCTGCTCGAACACAAGAAGTCCGGCGAGCCTGGCGTTTACGGGCATTTCGCGGCTGCCGAGTCCGACATGAAGTGGAGCTCAGCGCTCGACCGCGCTGCGGAGCGGATGGCAGCGGAGCATGCGCGGCTTCTGGACCACTCGGGGGATCGTCAGGATGCGGACGAGTTCCTGCTAGATCGGATCGAAGGTGCCCGTTCCTGCCTGTTTGACCTGCAACGGCTGACCTCCTATGGGCATTTCCGGCTTGGCGATCAGATGCTGACGATCCGCGAGTTGCTGTCCGGGCTGGGGGAGGCACATTCCGCCAGGGTGGTCGCGCTCATGCTCAATCGGCGCGGGCTCAACGCACGGCTTGTCGACCTTTCCGGGTGGCGGGACGACAGCCATCCTGATCTCGAGACGCGCCTGACAGATGCGCTGGAGGGGATTGATTTCGACCGGGAACTGCCCATCATCACAGGCTATGCGCAGTGCCGCGAAGGACTGATGCGCGAATACGACCGGGGCTATTCCGAGGTCACCTTTGCCCATATTGCCGCGCTTACCGGCGCGCGCGAGGCGGTGATCCACAAGGAATTCCATCTCTCCAGCGCCGATCCGAAAATCGTTGGTGCAGACAAAGTCGTCCGCATCGGCCGCACGGATTATGACGTGGCCGACCAATTGTCCAATCTCGGCATGGAGGCCGTACACCCAAACGCCGCCAAGATCCTGCGCCAGGCCGGAATCCCGCTGCGGGTGGCCAATGCCTTTGATCCGGACAATGTCGGCACGCTGATCGTTTCCGATGTCGCGATCCCTCCAAGGGTCGAGATGGTTACCGGCCTGCCGGTCGCCGCCTTGGAAGTCTATGAGCCCGACATGGTGGGCGTTAAGGGTTATGATGCCTCGATCCTCAAGGCGCTGACGCGCAACGATGTCTGGATTGTATCGAAAGCGTCCAATGCCAACACCATAACCCATTACGTAGATCCCAAACTCAAGGCGCTGCGGCTCGTCGAGGGTGAGATCCAGAACGCCCATCCGAACGCTGAGATCAACATCCGCAAGGTCGCGCTGGTTAGCGCGGTGGGCCATGGGCTTTTGGGGCTGGACGTGCCGGCGCGCGGCTTGCAGGCGCTGGCCGAGGCCGAAATAGGCGTGCTCGGCGTCCACGCGCTGGCCCGGTCCGTCGAGGTTCAGTTCCTGGTTCCCGAAGACAGCCTCCGCGCGGCAATCCGTGCGATCCACGCCGGCCTGGTCGAGAAAGAGGTGCATGAGCCGCGCAACAGTCCGGAGGGGTAGTCACCGCACCGCCGGTTTGCCCCATTTTGGCAAGCTTGCCGGTGCCAGTACCGCAGGATGGATGCCGTGAACCGAACCTTCTCGGTCCCGGCGGCTCGGTCGCGAACCCTGGGCAGCTTAACTGGCACCGGGCATATCCCGGTCATGACCTCGCGCTCCGGCAGATGACCGTGCCGGAGAATCCTCGCCCGGCCGTGCTCCGTCGTCTCATCGGCATGGGAGGCAAGCAAAGTCGCCATCTCCTCTCCCACAGCCTGCTCGACCAGGCGCCGTGCGCCCGAGCGGAAGATATCCGTCATCGGATCAAGCGAAAATCCCCCTCTCGGCAGGCTGCTGCGCAATCGCCTGCCGGCACTGGATGGATCGGGCAATGGCGTGATCGTAGTCTTCGGCACAGGGCATATAGGCGGCAGAAGACGCAACGCTCTGGTGATGTGCTGGTTTCCGTGCCGATCCACCCGGAACTGGCCGAGGTATCGGACAGGTTGCCGAAAGACCGCCCCTTCCTGGCCACTCAGAAAGACACCATGCGGTCAGCCGGTGGCCTGGGGAATCTCATGCAGCGTTGGACTGAAGACGTAAAACCGCCCCAGTGTAGCGGCAAGGCCCTGAGGCGCGTCTTCCACCAGGCCATCTTCACATCCTTGGTAAGCCCCGACAGCCGCGCCTTCTACGACTGCAAGCGGGCCGAGGGAAAACACAACCACCAGGCCGCCATCGCCCTCGCAAGACGACGCGTGAAGGTGCTCCGGGCCATCCTCCGAAACCGGGAGCCCTTTCCTGAAAACTTCAAACTGGCGGCTTGACTTACACATTGGGCTGCGATCCGAGCCTGATTGATCTCTTTGTGTCGCCGCATGATGATGCCAAAGACTTCTTGGTCGCGTCGCGAAGTTGGTGGAAATTTGAAGGTGGCGTAATCTCCGGGTGATCCTGAACCACCCAACCGGCGGCTGGCACCGCCAGAGGAGATCACGCCATGACCCAGACTACAAACACCAGCGCGGTTTCGCTACTCGCTTGCGACGACGGCTTCGACCCGATCGAGGACCGGCTGCGCGCGAATATCCGCAGCACCATCGAGACCGTTTTCAACGAAGAACTGGACAGCTTTCTCGGCCGCCTTCGCTACGGTCGAGAGGCCGGGGCGGTGAAGGGGTATCGCCACGGCCAGCGGGATCGCCGGATCACAGGGACGTTCGGGACCGAAACGATCAGCGTTCCCCGCGCCCGCGTCGAGAACAAGGACGGCAAGGTGCGCGAGTGGCGCTCGAAGGCGCTGCCGCGTT
>JAABTV010000058.1 GCA_011389685.1 Paracoccaceae bacterium | reverse complement strand
TCTGGTCACAGCCTGATGTCGCCTCGAAGATGAAGATGGTCTCGGCATCGCACGCTCTACAGAGCGCCGCGATCCCAGCGCTCGAATTAGCCTGTGCCGTCGCGCGCCCGAGGCGCGGGTCGAACACGTCGAGCCGGTCTTTGGAAATGTCGATTCCGACGTAAACATGTATCATGATAGGGTCCTGTCCATGTCTTCGTGCTCCGAGCATCCACTCTGGCACATGCAACTGTTCAGGCTGGTCAGACCAACCGGTGGCGACCCGATCCGTGAGACGGGCTGAAACCCAGGGCGGGCGACGGGCTCGCCACCGGCCCTCATGATACACGATTTCCAACAGACAGGGCGGGCGCTGCCCTTTTGTTGAGATCCAATGACAGCTTTCAGACCCATCACGCCCGATCCACCGTTCGGCGGGATCAGCCCTCGGGCTCCGGGGCGTTGTCGCCCAGAAGGTAGCGCGGGCCGGGGCCATGGTCGGCGGCGAGGTCGCCGCGGTTGTAGAGCCGGCACCGCTCAAGGCTGAGGCAGCCGCAGCCGATGCAGCCGTCGAGATCGTCGCGCAGCCTTTCGAGGGTGGCGATGCGGGCGTCGAGCGTGGCGCGAATCCGGCGCGAGATCGCTTTCCAGTCGCGGGCGGTCGGGGTGCGTCCATCGGGCAGGTCCGACAGGAGTGCCGCGATCTCGGGCAGCGAGAGGCCAAGGCCCTGCGCGATCCGGATGAACGAGAGCCGGCGGATGTCGGCGCGGGCAAACCGGCGTTGGCCCGAGGCGGCGCGGGTGGCGCGGATCAGGCCCTTGTCCTCGTAAAAGCGGATCGCCGAGACGGCGAGACCGGTGCGTTTGGCGATATGGCCGATGGGCAGCATGTCGGCGGGGCTGGGGGGCATGAAAAACCTCTTGACCTCAAGTGAAGTTGAGAGATTAGCTTTCAATCTGTCATTTGAAAAGGAGGCATATCATGGTGACGAAACTGGAGCATGTGAACATGACGGTGAGCGATCTCGATCGCTCCATCGCGCTGGTTCGGGACGTGTTCGGCTGGAACCTGCGCTGGCGCGGCGGGTCGATCCACGACGGCGAGAGCGCGCATGTGGGCGACGAGGAGACCTATGTGGCGCTCTATCGTCATCCCGAGCAGGCCGGCCGACCGGTCGACAGCTACACCACCACTGGCGGGCTCAACCATATCGGGGTGCTGGTCGAGGATCTCGACGCGGTCGAGGCCAAGGTCAGGGCGGCGGGGCTGGAGCCATATTCCCACGCCGATTACGAACCAGGGCGGCGGTTCTATTTCAACGATCACGACGGCACCGAATGGGAGGTCGTGAGCTATGCCTGAGCGGGTTGCGGCGCCAAAAGCGTTCCGGGAAGAACCTGCAACACAGCTTTTCGCGGAACGTGCGCTTTGCTGATATGATGCGCTGCGTTCCGCCTTGTCCCTGTCTTAGATATAATGCGGAACGCTTTAGCGTGACGGCCGACCGACGAGACGTGCCAGGAGCGGACGGACAGGGAGAAAGCCGCGATAGGCCAGTTCCAGAAGCGGGGTGACACCGGGCAGCCGGGCCAGCCGCGCCGCCCAGCGCCAGCGCGGCAGCACCTCCCAGATCCGAATGAAACCCGCAGCCCCCGAGACCAGATTGCCATCGGCGTCGCGCACGTGAAACCGCTTGAGCGCGGCCTCGCGCGAAAGGTTGTCGCCCAGATCGTCCTGCGCGGATGCGTCGACGAAGCAGAGGTTCCCGGCACCGTCCTGACGCTGGTAATGGGCGATCTCCCGCGCGCAGAGCGGGCAGGTGCCATCGTGGTAAATCGTGAGTTTGCTATCGTTTGTCATGTTTGGGTTACGGTGCGGCGGCCCGATTGGTTCATTCCCACCAGCGGTCGATTGTCGCGATGTCACCGTCGGACCAGCCGAAATGATGGGCGAATTCATGCACGGTGACATGGGCGACCAGCTCGGCCAGCTCCACATCGCCGCGCGCGCGCCATTCTTCGAGGATGGGCTGGCGGAACAGCCAGACGCGGTCGGGGCCGGTGGGCTGGTCGAAAAACGATTTCTCGGTGAGCGGGATGCCCTCGTAAAGACCGGTGAGGTCGCGCGGGTCATCCATGTCGAGCGCGCGCAGCATGTCGCGGTCGGGCCAGTCGGCGACATGGATCGCCACATCCCGGGCCGGCGCGCGAAACGGCGCGGGAAAGCCCGCGACGGTATCGCGGGCGATCTGTTCGATCTCGTCGAGGCTGGGCGGCGGGGCATCGGCCATGGCCCGCATATGGCGCGTGGGCGGGCGAAAGGGAAGGGGGATCGCGCTCACTCTGCCCGTTCGAGCCATGCTTGAAACCGCCGCTGGCGCAGATCGCGGGTATGGGCATTCCACGCGCTGTCGCGGATCAGCGCGCGCCCGCCATGCTGGGGCGCATTGGGCAGGTGGACGCGCATCGGCACCCCGGTCACGGGGTTCAGCCCGATCTGCGCGAAGGCGGAGCGCCGGGTCGGGCCATAGGGGATCATTTCCGAGAACCGGGCCATGGCGGCCGGGCGCAGCGCGAAGGCGAGGAAATCGCGCGCCGCCTGTGGCCGCGCCGTCGCCGCCGGAATCGCCCAGACCTCGGTGCCGATGATCCGCCCGTCCCAGACGATATCGAGCGGCGCCGCGCCGCGCACCGCCATGTCGAAGAACCGCCCGTTGAAGCCCGCCGCCATCACCGCACGCCCGTCGGCGAGCATCTCGGCGGGTTCGGCCGGATCGGACCACCAGATGATATCCTCGCGGATCGTGTCGAGCCGGCGAAAGGCGAGGCGCAGCCCGCGATCGGTGCTGAGCAGGCCATAAACCTGTTCGGGCGGCACCCCTTCGGCCAGCAGCGCCCATTCGAGGATGCCATCGGGGCCGCGCTGCACCGCCCGTTTCCCGGGAAAGCGGGCGGTGTCGAAGAAATCCCCGATCCGGGTGGGTTTGACGCCGGGAAAGGCGCGCTCGTCATAGGCCAGCACGCGGGCATAGACATTCTGCGGAATGGCGCATCGGGTCGGGGGTTGCATGAAATCCGACAGCGCCTCGCGCCCCGGCAATTCGCGCGCGTCGATCCGCAGCAACAGCCCCTCGGCGCAGGCGACGCGGGCCTGATCGGCGAGCATGTCGATCACGTCCCAGCCCTCGGGCCCGGCGCGATCGAGCAGCGCCGCGACGGTGCCGTCGTATTGAACCGGCGTCACGGTCTGCCCGGTGGCCTCGGCAAAGGGCGCGAACACCGCCTCGCGCTGGGCCGCCTCGTAGGCGCCGCCCCATGTGGCGACGGTGAGATCCTGCCCGAGATCCTGCGCCCCGAGCGGCGGCGCGAGGAGCAGGGCCAGCAGGACCAGCGGGAACAGGTCAAAGCGCGGCATTCTCTTCTTCCCGGATGCGGGCGACGTGATCGAGCCAGGCGGTGACGATATCGGCCTCGGACACCGCCCCGAGATAGCGCCCGCCGTCGCGCGCCACCACCGGCACCGCGTCGCCGACAAAGCCGCGCATCCGCTCCATCGCGTCGGCGAGGCTGGTGTCGTCGTCGAAGATGAGGCTGGCGGGCTTTTGCCCCTCGGACGGGCTGTAGACCCCGGCGAGCCGCCCCTCGGCGTCGAGCGTGAAGGCCTGACGCCAGCCGCGCGCGGCGAGCTTTGCGTCGATCTCGGCCGGGCTGTCATCCGGGGTCATCACCACCGCCGCGTCGCTCAGCAGGTCGCGCACCGGCAGCGCGGCGAGATGCGCGCGGTCGCGCCCTTGCGAAAAATCCATGCCGCGCCGGGCCAGTTGCACGTCAAAGAGCGACCGCCCGAACAGCCGGTGCGAGACCAGGTTGGAGAACACCACCGCGACCATCGCGGCGATGGTGATGTCGTAATTGCGGGTGAGTTCGAACACGATCAGGATGCAGGTGAGCGGCGCGCCGATCACCGCGCTGGCGAAGGCCATCATCGCGCCGATGGCATAGACCGCGACGCCCGATGTGGCGATGCCGCCGATGCCCGAGGCCAGCGTCCAGAACAGCGCGCCGATCAGGCTCCCGATCAGGAGCGCGGGGCTGAACACCCCGCCGGAAAACCCCGCGCCGACGCAAAGCGCGGTGAGCGCGATCTTGGCGAGAATGAGCACGATCAGCTCGCCCCGCCCGAAGGCGCCTTCGATGGTGGCGAAACGCAGCGTCTCGGTGCCGATGCCAAGCACGTCGGGCAGCGCCAGCGCGGTCAGCCCCACCGCCAGCCCCGCCGCGCCCGGGCGCAGCGCGGGATGCGCGATCAGCCCCGCCACCCACGGCCCGCAGGCCAGCACCAGCCGCATGAAGCCGATGGCGGCAAGTGCCACCAGAAGCCCCATCACCGCGAACAGCGCGAATTCGTAGCCATGCGCCACGCCGGCAAACTCCACCAGGAAAAGCGCTGGGCGCTCGAACACCACGTTGGCGATCACATAGCCCGTGGCCGAGGCCACCGTGACCGGCGCGAACGCCTGGGTCGCGTAGTGGCGCAGCACCACCTCATGGGCAAAGACCAGCCCCGCGATGGGCGCGTTGAAGGCGGTGGAGATCGCCGCCGCGACGCCGCAGCTTATGGCGATCCCGGCCAGGTTCGGCACGCCCATGCGCAGTCGCCGCACCGCGCCGCCCATCAGCGCGCCGAGATAGACCATCGGCCCGTATTGCCCGACCGAGGCGCCGGTGCCCAGCGACAGGATCGCGGTGAGGGTGGAGACAAGCCCGCTGCGCGCATCCGGCAGCGGGCGGTGGAATTGCACCGCGCGGATCACGTCGGGGGGCCCGAGCGGGCGGCGTTCGGGCGAGAGGTGCCGGTGGATCAGGCCCACCGCCAGCCCGCCCAGCGTCGGCACCAGCAGCGTGGCCGCGATCACCAACTCCGGCAGCCGCTCCCACTGCACCCGGGCGCGCGGCGCGACCAGCAGGGCCGAGTTTAGCATCGAGACCAGCTCGACAAAGGCGATGGCCGCGAAGGAGGCCGCGGCGCCGACACCGAGCGCCGTGACCGTCAGGATCATCATGCGGATGACGGGGCGCGCGTGCTTGCTGTGAGATGCGGCACTCATGCCGGCATATTCCGCATTCATGTCGCGCGACACAAGGCCCCGACGCGAAATGGCATGTCCAGGGGCCGGCAGGGCCGGCCCCGGACAATACCCCGGACATCGCGCCGTCGCGCCGGGGGTCAGGCTTGCGGCGGTTCGAAGAGGATCAACTCGACGCGCTCGGCCCCGTCGACATAGGCGTCATGGCCGGGCGGTATGTCGAAGAAATCGCCGCGCGCGATCGGGGTCTCGTCGCCGGTTTCGACCATGCGCACCACCAGCTTGCCGGCGATGCAATAGCCGACATGGCGCATCGGGCAGGTGTCGGGCGATCCGAGCAGCGGCTTTTCGTGGATTTCCCAGGTCCAGCCGGGTTCGAAGACCGCGTGCATCCCGGTGGTGCCGTCGCGCATCTTGATGATGTCGATCCCGCCATGCTGTTTCATGTCCAGCGCCTCGTCGGGGTTTTCAAAGCGTCTGATTTCGATCGTCGATTGGGGTGTCATGCGTGCCTTCTTTCGGATTTTCTGGCGGCCATGGGCCGTGTGCGTTCAAACGTGAATGATGTTGTCCTTGAGCGCGTAGAGCTTTCCTGCGAACTCCTGGCGCGTGTGCTCGGCATGGCCCAGCGATTTCATGGTTTCGAGGATGTCGTCCATCGCGGCCATGTATTCGGTCTCGTCGATGTTCATGCCGCGATGGGTCTCGACCATGCTGCGCCCGTCATATGCGCCCGGTCCGTTCGAAATCTCGTCGAACAGGGTGCAGTAATGCTGCTTGATCTTCTCGACCCGCTCCGGCTGGTCGATATAGGGCGTGAAGCGCGGCTTGATGGCTGGATTGTGCAGATGCGCATCCACCATGCCGTCGACGATCCGCCGGATGCCTGCGGCTGCCCCCAGCCGCTCATAGAGCGTTGCCGTGTTCAACTGTTCCATCACCGAGGTGTTCATTTCGGGCTCCTTTGCGTGTTGCTGAGGTTGCCCCGCCCGGATCCGGGCCGGGCATGCGGGGGTCAGGCGGGTTGCGCCTGCACCGTCTTCACGTCGGCGGCGGTCATCGGCTTGCCGCCGATCCCCCATTCCCCGCTGGCGATCTCCTGGACCCGCACCCAGGTGACGCCGCGCAGGGCCTCGCCCTCGATGCGGATCATCGCCTCGGTCACGTCCTCGATCATCCGGCGTTTCTGGCTGTCGTCGAAGACACCTTCGATCAGTTGAATATCCACGAGTGGCATGGTCTTGCTCCCTTGTTGCGGTTTCGTCCTTGTGCCGTCGGGCCTGACCCGATGCCATCACAGGGTCTCACGCGGGCCGGGCCCCGCGCCAGTTCTCGAACTGAACCGGGGTGATACAATATCTGAACTGGCCGCGGCCCCGGTGCGCGTGCCAGTATGGGGCAACCTGGAAAGAGGAGACCATCATGACGAATGCGAGCTACAAACAGTTCTGTCCCGTCGCGATGGCGGCGGAGATTCTCTGCACCCGATGGACGGTCGTGCTATTGCGCGAGTTGATCGCGGGATCGACGCGGTTCAACGAGCTGCGCCGCGGTGTCCCCCGAATGTCCCCCGCCCTGCTGTCCAAGCGCCTGCGCGAACTGGAACGCGCCGGGGTCATCGAGCGCGAGCGCCTGTCGCAGACGCCCGAAATCGACGCCTATCGCCTGACCCCTGCCGGGCGCGACCTTCAACCGGTGATCGAATCGATCGGCATCTGGGGGCAGAAATGGGTCGAGACCGAGCCGTCGCTCGCGAATCTCGATCCCGAGCTTCTGATGTGGGACATGCGGCGCAACCTCGACACCGAACCGGTTCCCGTCAAGCGCGCGGTGATCGAGTTCATCTATCCCGAATTGCCCCCGGCGCAGCGCAAGTGGTGGCTGATCGTGGAGCCGGACCGGACCGTCGACCTGTGCAATATCGACCCGGGATTCGATGTCGATCTTTACGCGACGGTCGATCTCAGGACGATGACCGAGATCTGGATGGGGCTCAAGACCGTCGCGAGGGCGCGCGATGACGGGTCGCTTTGCCTGGTCGGGCGCAGCGATCTCGCCGACGCGATGCAGACCTGGCTGGGCCTCAGCCCCTTCGCCCGGCAGGAAAAGCTGGCGAGCTGAGCGCGGCTTGCGGATGATCCGATTCGAGGATTCCTTCGGGAGCGGTGCATGCCGGAGGTCGGCCCGGACAACAAGCGGTCATTCGCGGCATGGCGCGACGGCAGGGAAGCACACGGCCGCGGTCGGGTGCTCACGACATTGGCGTTGGGCAGTTTATCTCGCCGCGTCATCCTTAGCCCTGACCGGCGCGCTTCCCATCGAAAGCACCCGGCCGGGGGGCGGCCGTGTGCTGCCCGGGCGGCTTCGCCGCCGTTCCGGGCGGGGCGAATTCGATCCAACCCATCACACGCTGGGGCTGAACACCTAGCCCAGACCGGCGCGCATCCCATCGAAAGCATACGGCCACGCCGAAGGCGTGCCTCCGGCACGACGGGGCGGCCCCCTTCCGGCAGATTTTTCTGCGAAAAATCGCCTGCCGGGCAATGGTGTGCTGCCCGGGCGGCTGTGCCGCCGTTTCGGGTGGCTTTCCTGAGCGTCGCCAATGCCCTCCCAGCGGACATCGTGCCGCGAACCCAAGGATCGCTCATCCGCGCCACCAAATGCAAGGGGCCGGGTCCGGCGGGCGGGATCGCCCCGCATGCCCGCCGGCGGCGGCGGGGCGCGGTCAGCCCGCGATGAGACCCATTGACTCGAGCTTCAGGATCACCTGATGGGCGCAGTTGTCGACCTCGACATTCTCGGTCTCGACGCGCAGTTCGGGAGTCTCGGGCACGTCGTAGGGGTCGGAAATGCCGGTGAATTCCTTGATCTTCCCGGCCCGCGCCAGCTTGTAGAGCCCCTTGCGGTCGCGGCGTTCGCATTCCTCGATCGAGGTGGCGACATGGACCTCGATAAAGGCGCCGAATTGCTCGACCTCCTCGCGCACCGCGCGCCGCGTGGCGGCATAGGGGGCGATTGGCGCGCAGATCGCGATGCCGCCGTTCTTGGTGATCTCGGAGGCGACATAGCCGATGCGGCGGATGTTGAGGTCGCGGTGCTCCTTGGAGAACCCAAGCTCGGATGACAGGTTCTTGCGCACGATATCGCCGTCCAGAAGCGTCACCGGGCGGTCGCCCATTTCCATCAGCTTGACCATCAGCGCGTTGGCGATGGTCGATTTTCCCGAACCCGAGAACCCGGTGAAGAACACGGTGAAGCCCTGTTTGGAGCGCGCCGGATAGCGGTGGCGCAGTTCCGCGACCACTTCGGAGAAGGAGAACCAGTCGGGGATCTCCAGCCCCTCCCGCAGACGGCGGCGCAGCTCGGTGCCCGAGATGTTGAGGATGGTGACGTCATCCTTGTCTGCGATCTCGTCCATCGCCTCGTACTGGGCGCGTTCCTGGACATAGACCATGTGCTTGAAATCGACCATCTCGATGCCGATTTCCTCCTGGTGCGCGCGGAACAGATCCTGCGCCTCGTAGGGCCCGTAGAAATCCTCGCCCGCCGAGTTCTTGCCCGGGCCGGCATGGTCGCGGCCCACGATCATGTGGGTGCAGCCGTGGTTGCGCCGGATGATGCCGTGCCAGACCGCCTCGCGCGGGCCGGCCATGCGCATGGCAAGGTTCAGAAGGCTCATCGTGGTGGTCGAGCCGGGGTATTTGTCGAGCACCGCCTCGTAACAGCGCACCCGGGTGAAATGGTCCACATCGCCCGGCTTGGTCATGCCCACGACCGGATGAATGAGCAGGTTGGCCTGCGCCTCCCTGGCGGCGCGAAAGGTCAGTTCCTGATGCGCGCGGTGCAGCGGGTTGCGGGTCTGGAACGCGACGACCCGGCGCCAGCCCAGCTTGCGAAACAGCGCGCGCAATTCGTTGGGCGTGTCGCGCCGCCCCCGGAAATCGTAATGCACCGGCTGCTGGATGCCGGTGACCGGACCGCCGAGATAGACCTTGCCCGCGACGTTATGCAGGTAATGCACCGCCGGATGGGCCGCGTCATCGGCGCCATAGACCATTTCCGCCTCGCGCGCCTTGTCAGGCGTCCAGCGGTCGGTCACCGTCATCGTGGCCAGGATCACACCTTCCTGATCGCGCAGGGCGATGTCCTGTCCCAGTTCGATGGTCTCGGCGAAATCCTCGCTCACATCGAGCGTGATCGGGATCGGCCAGAGCGTGCCATCGGCGGTTCGCATGGTCTCGACGACGCCATCGTAATCCGCCTCGCCCAGGAACCCCTTGAGTGGGTTGAACCCGCCGTTCATCAGCAGTTCCAGATCGCAGATCTGGCGCGGCGTCAGATCGTGACTGGTCAGGTCCGCCGCTTCCTGCTTCAGCTTCTGGGCCGAATCGTAGGAGACATAAAGCTCGGGAATGGGGACAAGATTGGTGATCATGGCTGGAGGGTTCTTTCCTGTGACTGCAGCCGGCTTGGCGTATCAGCCTGAATTCTGCGTGTCTTCGTGGTCCCGCGCGGCTTTAGCCCTGCGGCCCCTGTCCTGCAAGGGATGGTAATGGGATTTTTGCGGTTGATGCGAAAAAGCCGCTTTGCCCTGGCGGCCGGGCGGCTTGGCGGTTCAGCTCGGCTCGGCCGGGCGCTCGGGGTCGGCTGCGGGAGCGATGGTTGCGAGATTGCGTTTCCGGACCGCCGCCGCCGCATCGTCATAGACGAAGGGCAGGAACGCATAGCGCCGCCCGGCCGTCACCGGATAGACCTTGTGCAGAAGCGAACAGGAAAACACCACCGCCCCGCCCGCCGGCGCCTTGAACCCGCGCGGGCCATACTCGGGAAAGCAGACCTTGCCGCCCTCGAAATCATCGTTGAGATTGATCGACACGGCAAAGCGGCGATGCGCGGTGCCGCTGGTGGTGTTGTCGCGATGGGCCGCGAAATGGCCGCCATCCTGCGCATCGTAGCAGGACACGATATAGCGTTCCATCCGGGTGACCTGGAACTGGTGCACCTTGGCGATCTCGGGCACGATGCTGCGCAGGATGCGGGCCTGTGTCGCCTTGATCAGCCCGTCATCCTCGATGGTGATGTCGCGGCGCACCTTGTGGCTCGCATCCTGGACCCCGACGGTCCTGCCGTCGATCTGGCGCATGAAGCCCGACAACTCGCCGCCCTGCCGGTCATAAAGGTCGATCAACCTGCGACAGAAATCGGCTTCGAAGACCCGTGGCAGATAGAGGATCGGGGCCTGCAACTCGATCCCGGCGAAGCGTTCGGGCGGCGGTTGCCGCGCCAGCAGATCGAGCGCCGCGGCACGGCCCTGCCCGGCGCCGTCGTCGGGGAAGGCCCCGATCACCCGCATCGTCGGGTCGATCACCACCCAGAGCCGCGCCCGGGCGCCATCGGCATTCGTGGCGCCGTAAAGCATGCTGACCGTGAGGTCGAAATCCCAGAAGAACCGGTATCCCGGAATGGCGTTGGCCACGCGGGTTTCGGTTTCGTCCTGCGGATCGGTGCTGACCCCGAAGAAACTGGCGAAACTGTCGGTAAAGAGGTCGGACCGCTCGCGCGCCGCCGCAAGCCCCGCCTGCGCCACCGGGTCGGCGGCGCTGTGAAACAGGTAGAGGACGATATAGCGTCCCGCGACGCTGCCAAAGGTAAAGCGCGGGTTGCCCGGTGCGCGCTGAACGAAATGCGGGGCCGGTTCGCCCGCCGAAATCAATCCTGTATCCATGATGATGCCGCCCCGGAAAATGAAACCGCAGTCAATAATGCGCAAACATCGGTGCCGGTCAACAGGAACCGGACCCGGCGCGCCGGATCACGAAAGGATGCTCACCCGTCCTCGCCCAGCTCGGCCAGGAATTTCTCGGCATCGAGCGCCGCCATGCAGCCCATCCCCGCGCTGGTGACGGCCTGGCGATAGATGTGATCGGTCAGGTCGCCCGCCGCGAAGACCCCGGGGATCGAGGTGCGGGTCGAGCCGGGCTCGACCTTCACGTAGCCGCCCATGTGGGTGTCGAGCTGATCCTTGACCAGTTCGCTGGCCGGGGCGTGGCCGATGGCGATGAACACGCCCTTGCAGGGGATCTCGGTGATCTCGCCGGTCTCGACATGTTTCACGCGCACCGCCTCGACGCCCTTGGGATCGTCGCTGCCCACCACCTGGTCGAGCGTGTGGAACCACAGCGGCTCGATCTTGGGATGCTTGAACAGCCGGTCCTGAAGGATCTTTTCCGCGCGCAATTCGTCGCGGCGATGGACCAGCGTGACCTTCGAGGCGAAATTGGTCAGGAACAGCGCCTCTTCCACCGCCGTGTTGCCGCCGCCGATCACCACGATTTCCTGGCCGCGATAGAAGAACCCGTCGCAGGTGGCACAGGCCGAGACGCCGAACCCCTTGAACGCCTCCTCGGAGGGCAGGCCCAGCCATTTCGCCCGCGCCCCGGTGGCCAGGATCACCGCGTCGGCGGTATAGGTGGTGCCGCTGTCGCCCCTGGCGGTGAACGGGCGCGCCGACAGGTCGAGATCGGTGATGATGTCGCCGATGATCTCGCAGCCCATGGCCTTTGCATGGGCCTCCATCCGCACCATCAGTTCCGGGCCCTGCACCTCGGTGTCGCCGGGCCAGTTCTCGACCTCGGTGGTGGTGGTCAACTGCCCGCCCGGCTCGATTCCCTGCACCAGGATCGGCTCGAGCATGGCCCGGGCGGCATAAACCCCGGCGGTGTATCCGGCAGGGCCGGAGCCGATGATCAGAACCTTGGTGTGACGTGTCTCGGCCATGTTCGCCCCTATCCGGTTTGCATTCACGAGACGCGATATAACCAAGCCGCAGGGGACAGGAAAGCCCCGGTTGGCAAATGACCCGGGCTTTTGATCGTTACGGGGCGGCCGATAAGGAAATTACGGAATTGCGAAACATTATTGCGTGTGTGGCGGGCGGTGCTATAACATCCGCAAATCCACCGGAGGTTTCCCGTCATGCCAAGCCCGCGTCTCGATCCTATCGACCGCAAGATCCTTGCCGAGCTTCAGGCCGATGGCCGCATGACCAATGTCGAGCTTGCCAGGCGGGTCGGGATTTCCGCCCCGCCCTGCCTGCGCCGGGTGCGCACGCTGGAGGAACAGGGCTTCATTCGCGGCTATCACGCCAAGGTCGATCCGCGCGAGCTGGGATTCGAGGTGCAGGTCTTTGCCATGGTCGGGCTGCAAAGCCAGGCCGAGGCCGACCTGAGCCGCTTCGAGGCGCGCTGCCGCGCCTGGCCGCTGGTGCGCGAATGCCACATGCTCAACGGCGAGGTCGATTTCATCCTCAAATGCGTGGCGCCCGATCTCTCGAGTTTCCAGAGCTTCCTGACCGAGGAACTCACCGCCGCCGAGAACGTGGCCAGCGTGAAGACCTCGCTGGTGATCCGCGGCGCCAAGGAGGAGCCGGGCGTGCCGTTTGAGGTGCTCGAGGAGCGCCTGGCGCGTCTGGCCTGAAGGGCCGGTATAGGGGGGCCAGCCCCCGAGGTATTTTGAGTCAGATGAAGTAACAGTCCATTAACCTTAATGGTTTAGCCCTGTCATCGCGGTACAGGCTGAGGAGCCGATGACCGCGTCAGGTGAAGGCCCCCCGTCCTTGCACGGGGGGCTGGCCCGCAGCGGTCCCCGGTCTTCATCTGACGGAAAATACCTCGGGGGCGCGGGGGCTGGCCCCCGCTTCTGCCCTTTCAACCCGCGAACGGATCGTCGGGATAGCCGACCCCGGCCAGGTAGAGCCCGTCGGGCGGGCAGACCGGCCCGCATGCGGCGCGGTGTCGGGCGGCGAGGGCGGACCTCACGTCGCCCGGCGCCCAGGCCCCCGCGCCCACACGTTCCAGCGTGCCGACGATCGAGCGGACCTGGTTGTGCAGGAAGGACCGCGCGCGCAGATGGAATCGGAATTCCACGCCATTGCTGCGGTCGCGCTCTTCGATGGTGATCGCGTCCAGCGTCTTGACCGGGCTGGCCGCCTGGCAATGGACCGCGCGGAAGGTGGTGAAATCGTGCCGCCCGACCAGATGCGCCGCACCCGCTCGCATCGCATCAAGGTCAAGCGCCTGGCGCACCTGCCAGACCAGCCCCTTCTCGTGGGTCACCGGTGCGCGCCGCACCAGCAGGCGGAACATGTACTCCCGCTCCACCGCCGAGAACCGCGCGTGCCAGCCGTCGGCGACCCGGGCGGCCTCGATGATGGCCACCGGATGCGGTCTGAGATGGTAGTTCAGCGCCTCGGCGAGGCGGAACGGCGCCCAATCCTTGCCGAGATCGCAATGCGCCACCTGCGCCAGCGCGTGCACCCCCGCATCGGTGCGCCCCGCCGCGGCGATGCGGTGTGCGCGCGGCTCGAGCCGGGCCAGCGCGGCCTCGATCGCGCCCTGCACCGAGGACTGGCCGGCCTGGCGCTGCCAGCCGACGAAGGGGCCGCCGTGATATTCGATCCTGAGCGCGTATCTGGGCATGCCCTCCCATAGCGGCGGCGCCCGCGCCCGGCAAGACCGGGCAAAGCCCGATGAGTCCTCCCCCCTAGCAAGTGGGCCGGGCGAGGGCTATCTTTGGCCGGAGGCAGGTCAAACGGGATAAAGGGGCGCCCTTGTGGTCATTTCTTCGCTGGCAGACGGTATCGCGCGCCGGGTCGAGACGGTGGGCGGCGCCGTTTCCGAGGCCCTGTTCGAGCCGGTGATCCGTCTGGGCGTGACCGGGCTGGCCCGCGCGGGCAAGACCGTGTTCATCACATCGCTCATTGCCAACCTGATGGACCGGGGCCGGATGCCGGGCCTCTCGGCGCAGGCACAGGGGCGCATTCGTGCCGCCTTCCTGCAGCCCCAGCCCGACGATACCGTGGCACGTTTCGACTACGAATCGCACCTTGCGGCCCTCACCGGCCCCGACCCGCACTGGCCCGAGAGCACCCGCGCCATATCCGAACTGCGCCTGTCGCTCAGGGTGCAGCCGGCGGGGCTTTTGGCGGGACTGTCCGGGCCGCGCACCGTGCATCTCGACATCGTCGATTACCCGGGCGAATGGCTGCTCGACCTGGCGCTGCTCGACAAGGATTATGCCGAGTGGTCCGCCGGGGTGCTCGAGCGGATCGAGCCGCGCCCGCAGGCGGAGGCGTTCCTTGCTGAGGCACGCGCCACCGATGCCAGTGCCGCGCTGGACGAGGCCAAGGCGCAGGCGCTGGCGCGGTCCTATACCGGCTATCTCACCGCCGCGCGCGACGCCGGGTTTCATGACTGCACCCCCGGGCGTTTCCTTCTGCCCGGCGATCTTGCGGGCAGCCCGGCGCTCACATTCGCGCCGCTGCCCCGGGCCGGGCGCGCCCCGCGCGGCAGCCTCTGGCGCGCTTTCGAGCGCCGTTATGACGCTTACAAGGCGCGGGTCGTCAAACCGTTCTTTCGCGACCATTTTGCCCGGATCGACCGGCAGGTGGTGCTGGTCGACGCGCTGGGCGCGATCCACAAGGGCCCGCAATCGGTCGGCGACATGCGCCATGCGATGGCCGAGATCCTCGGCGCCTTCCGCCCGGGGCGCAACGCCTTGCTCAGCCGGCTCCTGATGGGGCGGCGGGTCGAACGCATCCTCTTTGCCGCGACCAAGGCCGATCATCTGCACCATGCCCAGCACCCGCGCCTGACCGCGATCATGCAGGCGATGCTGCGCGAGGCGGTGGACCGCGCCGATTTCGCCGGAGCCGAGACCCGGGCGATGTCGCTCGCCGCGCTGCGCGCCACGGTCGAGGAAACCCGCACCCATGACGGGCGCGCGCTCGATTGCGTGCGCGGCCGGCGGCTCGACACCGGCAGGCAGGCGGCGTTCTTCGCGGGTGAGTTGCCCGAAGATCCGGGGCGGCTTCTGGCCCCGGCGCGGGAGGGCGCGCGGACATGGCTCGACGCGGATTACTCGGTGATGCAATTCGCGCCCGGGCCGCTCAGTCTCAGACCCGGCGACGGGCCGCCGCATATCCGGCTCGACCGGGCGGCGGAATTCCTGATCGGGGACCGGCTGTGAGTCGGCCCCCTGAAAGGTCGTGCCGTGCGCGGCTCTGGCACCTGGGCGCGATTGCCCGGATTCTCTGGCACGACACCGGCATGGGCAAGAGCGCGCGGGCGCGGCTTTCGGAGCTGGCGCTGCTGGCGCGGCTGGTGCGCGCGGGCAAGGTGCGGGTGGTGACCGCGCGAAGGCGGGCGCGCGGTTTCATCATTCGCGACGGCGCGCGCATCCATGCGCTTTATACCCACCCCCGGGCCCGGCGGCAGGGGATCGGCGCGCGGCTACTTGGCGAGGCGCAGGCCGGCGCGTCGCGGCTTGAGTTGTGGACCGGGCAGGACAATCGCACCGCCCGTGCGTTTTACGCGCGCCATGGCTTCTATCCCGCGCGGCTCTCGAACGGGGCGGGCAATGACGATGGCCTGCCCGATGTGCAGATGATCTGGGAGAGGAATGCGCCATGACCAACGGCCCGGTCCTGATCGACCTTGACGAGACGCCCGAGCGCGGCCCGTCCGAGGCCCCGCCTGTACCCGACGAGGCCGCGCCCGAGGGGCGCGCGATGCAATCGGTTGCGGCGCTGGCCACGGCGCGCCCGTCGCGGCTGGCGCGCTGGTTCTGGGGGCTGACCGGACTGATCCTCGCCACGGTGGTCTCGGTCGCGGCGTGGGATTTCGTCAACGACCTGCTCGCCCGATCGCCGCTGCTCGGCTGGGCGGTCACCGGGCTTCTCGCGGCGTTCGTGATCGTTCTCATCGTGATCGCCCTGCGCGAGCTGGCGGCGTTTGCGCGGCTGAGGCGGATGGACCTGATCCACCGCGCCGCCACCGAGGCGCTGGCGCGCGAGGACCTTGCCGGCGCGCGCGACGTTCTGGCCCGGCTCGACGCGCTTTATGCCGGGCGCGATGCGCTCAGATGGGGGCGTGCGCGTCTGGCCGAACGCGCGCCCGATCAGTTCGATGCGTCCACGCTTCTGGGGCTGGCCGAGGCCGAGTTGATGACCCCGCTCGATGTCCGCGCGCTGCGCGAGGTCGAGGCGGCGGCGCGGCAGGTGGCGACGATCACGGCGCTGGTGCCGCTGGCGCTGGCCGACGTGGCCGCCGCGCTCACCGCCAATATCCGCATGATCCGCCGCATCGCCGAGATCTATGGTGGCCGCTCCGGCACGCTGGGAAGCTGGCGGCTCATCCGCGCGGTGCTCACCCACTTGGTGGCGACCGGGGCGGTGGCGGTGGGCGACGACATGCTGGGCAGCCTCGCCGGGGGCGGGCTTCTGAGCAAGCTGTCGCGCCGGTTCGGCGAGGGCGTGGTCAACGGCGCGCTCACCGCCCGGGTGGGGGTGGCGGCGATCGAGGTCTGCCGTCCGCTGCCGTTCAACTCGACGCGGCGGCCCTCGGTTTCGGCGCTGGTCGGTCGGGCGCTGCGGGGGCTGTTCGATGGAGGCAGGGGCAGGGGCGAGGCGTGAATTGCCCGGCCGCGGTTCCGGCGTGCGGGGCCGCGCGGCCCCGCAGCACGAGGGCGCGCGCCCTCGTGCCCGGCCCGAAAGGGCCGGCCCGACCACATCAGCGCAGGATCGGCACGCCGCCCGGCCCCTGCATCCGCTCGACCACGCCGGTGCGCAGCGAACGCCCGATGCGATGCGCGAGCGCCGACCACGCCGCCGCCTGATCGGCGCGCAGTTCCTCGGCCAGCACCCGGTCAAACAGCGCCAGCCAGGTGTCGAACATGCCGGGGCGCACATTGCCCGCCGCGCGATGCACCGCCACTGGGTTGCCGTCATAACCGCGCTCGTGCAGGATCGCATTGGCCCAGAAATCGACGATCCGCGCCTCATGCGCGGGCCAGTCGCGGACATGCGCGGCAAAGACCGGCCCCAGCCCGGGATGCGCGCGGATGCGGGCATAGAAAGCCGCGACCACGCGCGCGATCTCGTCGCGGGTCACATCGAATTTCGGGGGCAGTGTCGTCATGGCCCTGTCCCTGTCTCGGAGCGCCACCCTATCGCCCCTCGGCTTGACCCGAAAGAGGGCGCACAGGCACTGGACCACGCCGCCTTGCGCGCCTATAACGCCGGGCAAGATGACGGGTTTCGCGATCATTATCCGAATTATTTCCCCGGCGCCCTGATCCAGCGGGCCGCCGGGCAAAGGCGTATGGAACAGCGCGCCGATCTCGAATCCTTCCATTCCTCGAATTCAAAGTGAGACCATGGTCATGGCCGATCAGACCCCCGCACAGACCCCGGATTACAAAGACACGCTCAACCTGCCGCAAACCGATTTCCCGATGCGCGCCGGCCTGCCAAAGCGCGAGCCGGAATGGCTCGACCGGTGGGAGCGGATCGGCATCTATGACCGCCTTCGCGAGAAACCGGATCGCCCCGATTTCGTGCTGCATGACGGGCCGCCCTATGCCAATGGCCACCTGCATATCGGCCACGCGCTCAACAAGGTGATCAAGGACATGATCGTGCGCTCCCACCAGATGATGGGCCATGATTCGCGCTATGTCCCGGGCTGGGATTGCCATGGGTTGCCGATCGAGTGGAAGATCGAGGAACAATACCGCGCCAAGGGGCTCGACAAGGACAAGGTCGATGTCGTCGCCTTCCGCCAGGAATGCCGCAGCTTCGCCGAAGGCTGGATCGACATCCAGCGCGAGGAGTTCAAGCGCCTCGGCGTCACCGGCAACTGGGCCGATCCCTACCTCACCATGGATTTCCACGCCGAGGCGGTGATCGCCGAGGAGTTCCAGAAATTCCTGATGAACGGCACGCTCTACCAGGGGTCCAAGCCGGTGATGTGGTCGCCGATCGAGAAGACCGCGCTGGCCGAGGCCGAGGTGGAATATCACGACAAGGAAAGCTTCACGGTCTGGGTGAAGTTCCGCGTCGCCGCCGCCGATCATTTCGCCGAGAAAAGCGCCTGTATCGACACCGATCTTCTGGGCGCGTTCGTGGTGATCTGGACCACCACCCCCTGGACCATCCCGTCGAACAAGGCCGTGGTTTACGGCGCTGACATCCCCTATGGGCTTTACGAGGTCACTGACGCGCCCGGGGAATGCTGGGCCGCGCCCGGCGACCGCTTCATCCTTGCCGACAATCGCGCCGCCGACACGCTGACCCGCGCGCGGCTGACCGATGGGATGTGGACCCGCGTCCGTGACGTCACCGTCGAAGAACTCGCGGGCCTCACCCTCCTGCACCCGCTGGCCCATGCCGAAGGCTCGGGCGGCGAATGGGACGAGCCGCGCGATTTTCGCGCCGCCGATTTCGTCACCGACGAGGAAGGCACCGGTTTCGTCCATTGTGCCCCCTCGCACGGGATGGAGGAATACGAGCTTTACCGCGATCTCGGGATGCTCGAACAGGTCATCACCTATAACGTGATGGACGACGGCTCGTTCCGCCCCGACCTGCCGTTTTTCGGCGGCACGCGCATCCTCACCGAGAAGGGCCGCGAGGGCGATGCCAACAAGGCCCTGATCGACAAGCTGGTCGAGACGGGCGGCCTTCTGGCGCGCGGCAAGATCAAGCACTCCTACCCGCATTCATGGCGCTCCAAGGCGCCGGTGATCTATCGCAACACGCCGCAATGGTTCGCCGCCATCGACCGGCCGGCGGGTGGCAATGACAGCCATGGCAAGACGATCCGTGAACGCGCGCTCACCTCGATCAACGAGCTGGTGACATTCACTCCGCCATCAGGGCGCAACCGGCTCTATTCGATGATCGAGACGCGCCCCGACTGGGTGCTGTCGCGGCAACGCGCCTGGGGCGTGCCGCTCACCTGTTTCACCAAGAAGGGCGCGTTGCCGACGGATGACGATTTCCTGCTGCGGGATGATGCCGTCAATGCCCGCATAATCGCCGCCTTCGAATCCGAAGGCGCGGATGCGTGGTACAAGGACGGCGCCAGGGAACGGTTCCTTGCGCCGGATTACGACCCCGAGGCGTGGGAGCAGGTGTTCGACGTGCTCGACGTGTGGTTCGACAGCGGCTCGACCCATGCCTTCGTGCTGCGCGACCGCCCGGACGGCACCGAGGACGGCATCGCCGATGTCTATCTCGAAGGCACCGACCAGCATCGCGGCTGGTTCCATTCCTCGATGCTCCAGGCCTGCGGCACGATGGGCCGCGCGCCCTATCGCAACGTGGTCACGCATGGCTTTACCCTCGATGCCAAGGGCAACAAGATGTCCAAGAGCCTCGGCAACACGATCCTGCCCGACGAGGTGGTCAAGCAATATGGCGCCGATATCCTGCGCCTCTGGGTGGCGCAGACCGATTACACCGCCGACCAGCGGATCGGCCCGGAAATCCTCAAGGGCGTGGCCGACAGCTATCGCCGCTTGCGCAACACCATGCGCTTCATGCTGGGCAGCCTCGCGCAGTTCGACGAAAGCCAGCGCGTCGCGCCCGAGGACATGCCCGAGCTGGAGCGTTGGGTGCTGCATCGCCTGGCCGGGCTCGATCACAAGGTGCGCAGCGGCTATCGCGCGTTCGATTTCCAGGACGTGTTCTCGGCGATCTTCAATTTCTGCACGGTGGACCTTTCGGCGTTCTATTTCGACATCCGCAAGGACGTGCTTTATTGCGATGGCGACAGCCACCGCGCCCGCGCCGCGCGCAGCGTGCTCGACATCCTGTTCCATCGCCTGACCACATGGCTCGCGCCGATCCTCGTATTCACGATGGAGGATGTCTGGCTCTCGCGCTTCCCCGGCGAGGAAAGCTCGGTGCATTTGCAGGATATCCCGGAAACGCCGGCCGACTGGCTCGACGAGCCGCTGGCGGCGAAATGGGCGATGATTCGCCGCGCGCGTCGGGTGGTGACAGCCGCGCTTGAAGTGCAGCGCGCCGAGAAGGTGATCGGCGCCTCGCTCGAGGCGGCCCCGGTCGTGCATGTGCGCGACGCCGAGATGCTGGCGGCGCTGAAATCGGTCGATTTCGCCGATCTCTGCATCACCTCGGCGATCTCGCTCACCGCCGACCCGCTCCCGCAAGAGGCGTTCCGCCTGCCCGAGATCGAAGGCGTGGGCGTGGTGTTCGAAAAGGCCGAGGGGCAGAAATGCGGGCGCTGCTGGAAGATCCTGCCCGATGTGGGCCTGCACAGCCATCCCGGCGTCTGCGGGCGCTGCAACGCGGCGCTGGGGTGAACCCCGGTCAAGAAACGGAATGATGGGTGTTAGGGCGTGTTGCACTCGATCGAATTCACCCCGCCCGGGCTGCTTGCAGCCCGGGCAGCGCCCGCCCCGCCGCATGGGCGGGCG